>JAYTHA010000034.1:0-4204 GCA_043732935.1 Candidatus Tayloriibacteriota bacterium | reverse complement strand
AGATGATAAGATTGATAAATTAAGTATTGAAATTGTCTCAACAACTTCAAAAGCTTTTACTGCCGTCCAGAAACAGATCAATTCTTTGGAAACTAGATTTGATAACTTTGAAGACAACGTGGATGATATTGAAAGTAGTATGACAATAATAAAAAAGGACACAGATAAAATATTAAAACATATTGGTGCGTACGAAATAAGGGCTAAGAACATTGAACAAATTCTACTCAAGGATCACAAACCGAGAATCACTAATTTAGAAAAAGTAGTCTTTGCCTAATCTTACTGCCCCAGCTTAAACCCTAGAATTATCCCCACAATCCCTCCAAACATTCCGAGAATAATGGAAGCCATAGAAAATGAACTTCCGCCCCGCCGACTATCATGCCAATCCAGATTAGTTTTTGCGGTCCATATTATTATAATATCATATTTTGTATCCATTCACCCTTGTCCTCTTTATTGAAAAAGCCAGCGCTGGTATGCCTACATCCTTCCCTATCCTGTCCGCTAAAGAACGCATATAGGTTCCACTAGAGCAGGCTACTTTTAATTTTAAAACAATAAATTTCGTTATTGGATTATTTTTGCCAAATTCTACCCATTTCGCTGAGATTTCTTCTTGTCGGAAATCCCCTATTACTTTCTTTATATTTTCTCGAGCAGTATCAGCTATTCTCTGTCCTGAAAAAGCTTTTGTTCCGATATGCTCGATAAGATAGATTTCTACATCTTTTGTCGGCATTTCATCTGGCACTTCTTTCATCGCCAGTATTTTTGAAGAATAGCGCGGATATTCTTGGGTGAATTTTCCTTTATATTTTTGAAAATCGGGCAGATCAAAATTTTTCTTCTCCACATTTTCAATCAGACCGAGCGTATCATAGGTATCAGTGGAAATTCCGAAAAGCACTTCGACTTCATATTCCTTATCAAGCTTCGTATAATCCTCTTTCTTTTTGCACTCATCACCCACAAGAATAATAAGAAGACCCTCAGCCATTGGATCAAGTCGTCCCGCATAGGTCATTGGAATATCCTTGTTCTTGCCATATTCAGCGCGAACCCTTTCAAGGCATTCAAGGGGCGTCTCGCCGAGGTTTTTGTAAGTTAAATACATATTTGTTACAATGTACCTTATGAGCAAAAAACTATCAACCGAGGCATACAAGGGCGTGCGTGACTTTTATCCTGAGGATATGGCGGTGCAGAATCAGATTTTTAAGATCTGGCGAGACATTTCAGAAAAATATGGTTATCAAGAATATAATGCTTCAGTTTTAGAGCCAGCGGAACTTTATAAAGCAAAGTCTGGTGAAGAAATTGTTGAGCGACAAACCTACACCTTTACCGATAGAGGCGATAGAGATGTCACGCTTAGACCTGAAATGACACCGACAGTAGCTCGAATGGTAGCTGGCAAGAAGCGCGAGCTTGTCTTCCCTCTCCGATGGTTCTCGATTCCCAACTTTTTCCGTTATGAACAGCCTCAACGTGGACGTTTGCGTGAATTCTGGCAATTGAATGTGGATATTTTCGGAGTAGAGGGTTTGGAAGCTGAGATTGAATGTATTCAAATAGCGTATGATATTACAAAAGCCTATGGACTCAAGGATAGTGATTTCGAAATACGTATCAATAGCCGAAAAATTTTGAATCATATAACTCAAGTCGTTTTAGGCTTGGACTTTGAAACTTCTCAGAAAATATTGAAATTGATTGATAAGAAAAACAAAATTCCAGCTGATGTATTCACCGCCACAGCAGAAACCATACTTGGAGATATTCCTGATGGAGAAAAAATCACCTTGTTCACTGCACTTTTCTCTTCAGGTGGCCTGGATGAAAAATTTGAAGGAATGAATGAAGTAAAACAAGTCATGGAAGCTCTCGCAAAGCTCGGCATCACTAATACCCTCTTTGATCAATCACTTACACGAGGTTCTGACTACTATACAGGCATAATCTTTGAAATTTTCGACAAAAATCCTGAGAACCGTAGATCAGTGTTTGGTGGTGGTCGTTATGATGATTTACTTGATCTCTTTGGTAATGAAAAAGTATCTGCTGTCGGTTTCGGCGCTGGAGATGTAGTTGCAAAGGATCTCATGGAAACCTATCGTACATTGGTAAAAGGAGTGGCGCCTGCAGATATTGGCCTAGTGGTCATGAATAAAGAATCAACTCCATATGCTCAAGAAATTGCTCAGAAACTCCGTTCACAAGGTCAGAAAGTTTCAATCGATTACTCTGGCAAAAAAATCGGCGATCAAATCAAAAATGCCGACAAAATGCATATTCCTTCAGTTATCATTATTGGCGAGGAAGAAGTAAAAACTGGAAAGCTCAAGATAAAGAATTTGGAAACTGGTGAAGAGAAACCTTACGCTGTTTAGTTATGCGAAAAATCACTTTTGATATAGAAACAAAGAATACCTTTCAAGAAGTGGGTTCGACGGAATCTTCAGCTTTGGATATTTCTGTCGTCTGCATTCATGATTCCGAAACCGATGAATATACAAGTTATTTGCAGGAGGATTTTCCAAAGCTTTGGCCTATTCTTGAAAAAGCTGATATGTTCATCACCTTCAACGGCGATCACTTCGATATTCCTCTTCTTAACAAATACTATTCGGGCGACCTTACAAAAATAAAAAGTCTAGACCTTCTTGTAGAAGTTCGAAATTATCTTGGTCGACGCATCAAGATGGATACCCTTGCAGAAGCGACCTTGGGCAAGAAAAAGATTGGACATGGGCTAGATGCGATTACGTGGTGGAGAAATGGCGAGATCGACAAGATCATCAAATACTGTATTGAGGATGTAAAAATCACAAAAGAACTCTATGACTATGCGATGGCGAATAGGATGCTTAAATATAAGGATCTGGGAGTAGGTGGTGCGGTGAAAGATATCAAGTTGGATACGAGTAAGTGGGAGGAGAAAGCGGAGGGAGCGATGACGTTTACGTTGCCGTTTTAGGGTTTAAAAATAAAAAAACAGGCCCTAGACCTAGGACATGCTTTTTAATTACTTAATTTTCTTATTGAAATACTGCTCACCTATTGCTTCTTGTATTTTATTAAAATGATCCCTATTTATTTCCTGAAAAATCTGATCTTTTCCAAGACCATAATAACCGTTAGTACGGCGAATTTTTTTATATGATGGTTTTTTCCTTTTATAGTTCATTACACCATGGCCGGATTTCTCCATAGCCCTTCCAAAAACTATTTGGAAGCTAGAGGCTGGTGAGACGTTCTAGATCAAAATTATATCACAAAAATAATTCTTAAACACCCATTTTAATTGGTGTGGATAACTTTGCCCTTCTTTTCGGTTTTTATTCGGTTATAATATGAGTAACTTTATCACTTATATTTATTATATTATGCCAACTATTACCAAAAAACAAAAATTAGTCTTAGATTTTATAAATAATTACACCTCAGAAAATGGTATTTCTCCGACTATTGAAGAAACTCGGAAGAAGTTGAAGCTTAAAGCTGTATCAACAGTGCATGAACATATAAAAAATCTAAAGGAGAGCGGATATTTAATGGAATCCGACAACTCTTCAATGGGAGTAATAATTAAAATCCCTATTCTAGGGAGGATAGCTGCAGGTCAACCTATTGAGGCGATTGAGCAGGACCTTGAGAGTGTTTCAATAGTTAATCCGAACTTTAAGAATTCAGATGGCCTTTATTCCCTCCGCGTAACGGGCGACAGCATGATTGATGAAGGAATATTTGATGGGGATTTGGTTATTATTAAAAAACAGTCAGTAGCTGAGAATGGCCAGACAGTGGTCGCAATCATTGATGACAATAAAGCCACACTAAAAAAACTTTATAGAGAGAAAAGTCGTATTCGCTTGGAACCTAGAAATCCTCATATACAGCCACTATTTCGCACGGAGGTTGAAATCAGAGGTGTAGTAATTCAAGTTATTAGCACAATAAATAACTTGCCAATAAAAAGTACTGATTCTGAAATGGAACAAGGCCTTAGAACAATTGACTTATTTGCAGGAGTTGGAGGAATACGTCTAGGATTCGAGAAGGTGGGTTTTAAAACTGTATTTTCTAATGACTTTGAACCTAAATGTAAAGATACGTATGATCTTAATTTTAAAGATTCAAAATTGATAGTGGAAGACATAAGGAAAGTTGGCATAGATGACCTTCCGAAATTTGATTT
>JAYTHA010000033.1:0-1591 GCA_043732935.1 Candidatus Tayloriibacteriota bacterium | reverse complement strand
TCCCCGAGTTGTTGACAAGTCGGCCGAATCGGTAATTTGGTCTTGAGGCTTGAAGTGGGTACGCATTACACATGTGTCATCACGTCATCACGCACGTCTGTATCATGATGGCCAAGTTACGTCAATCGTGATTCATTACTGGATCTTCCTACAGATCTAAGAATGTCGTACCAGGAGAAACCTAAGATCTTGATAGTTATGAAGTAGACCCATATTTGGCCATACTGTTGAAGTGACGGAATATAAACTGCAAGTTGAATCAGCTGAATCCATCATGCTTTCATACTCATGCCTTCTCGTGAAGACCATCATCTTCCTATTTGCTGCAACAATTTCAAGTTTCAAGGTTCAGACTAATCGGCAAATAGCGTATATTTCACATCGAGCTATCAGCGATGAGAATACCGCTCTCAGTCAGGAGCCGTTTCAGAGTATCAGCTCAATAGGTTCCGATGAAACTCTGGAGAGATCAGAGCTGGAAATCGTAGAGAATTTTCTCATCGCAGAAGGTTCATACTTAGGCAGCTCAAAATGGAAGATCCAAGAAGTAAGCAATTCTGCTACCAGCTGGTGCTACAAGTGCACGCCTCTGGGGACGATTGGAAAACCTGTGTTTTTGAAGCGCTCTCGTCAGGATCTTGCAGATACTAACGGTTGGAGTAAATTGAGGAACGAATTTGAAGGTGAATCTAGATATTTGTTCTTCACCTCGAACTTATCTTTGTTCCTAACAGTGACAACGCTGAGCATTCTTCATTTCACAATTTAGGTATGAGAGTGTTTTCGAAATATTCTCCGAAAGATGTACCGAAAGTTCTTTTATACGATGCGAACTTGGGTATTCTTGTCAGCGAGTGGCTCGAACAGTACATTCCTCTGAGTCATTTCTTCGGATTCACTCCGATTGTAAGTGACGGAAAAGTTAATGTACCACACTTAGAGGTCGATAGTGACACCTGTCGGGCAATGGGAACCATAATGGGAAGAAGCCATGCGAGAACACACAAGTACGATCCGATTACCTTTTAACCTTCGTTTTACAGACGTCATCATTGGCACAACTTAGATTGTAGAATCTTATCTTATCTTATTGAATTATATTGAATTGCCTTTTCTTCTTGCATCTCGCAGACGTATACTTACGCCTATACAGTTCAACCATTTGTGTGAACAATTCAATAACGTGGAATCAATTGAAGAGTGGGATAGAAACCTCTTCTCCACGACCCTTGAGACACTCCGGAGGTGCGCTACAATTCTTCTTCTAATTATTGCTTCGGCTATATGACAATATTCTTTTTATCAAAAAGAGATTATTTCTCCTATATTAAATCTCCTCCAATATTTTCTTCTCCTCTTCTCTATTCTTTCTTCAATATTCTTTCATTACTGTCGCAGCGGCTCCTCTCAAGGAAGCATCAATGAGCTCCTCGCAGTGTTTAACGGATATGACGGAATATCCGACAATCAACCGGAAGGTCCGCTATCTTTAGCCGTGGAGATGCTGCGGAGATCTTTCCTCGAAAATAAAGATGTGAGTAGATGTTTGCCAAAACTGAATTTACCTTGTTGCTGCTGTTCTTATTATTAT
>JAYTHA010000032.1:0-1720 GCA_043732935.1 Candidatus Tayloriibacteriota bacterium | reverse complement strand
AGAAGTACCTGGTGCCATAACAGGAGTCCTGTGTTCTTTCACCAAACTGTCTATACTTCTTATGTGTGGTTGTAATGTAGCTTTTATGTTGTTGCTTTTCCCGCCTGAATCAAAGAAAGCTTCTAACATGTGGCCTTGCTTTCGATAGTACTTAACAACATCGTTCTCTTTTCTCCTCTCTCTTTCACACACGAATAAGTTCCAAGCTGTAGCCATTGAACTCCAATCTCGCGTTCCATATTCACCTATGGACTGGTAATTTTTATATTCTTCCCAGAATTTTTTCTCTTCATGTTCTCCAGCAATCTTTTTAGCCATTGTTTTAGTGCCCTCCATCCTAGCTAACCATGCTGTTGCATCACCTTTACCGCTTGAATTCAGTTTTGATGATTGAATGTCGGATTCCGAGTCTTCATCATCAGAAATCGCTGCTGAAGATCCATTTTCTCCTAGTAGGATTAAATCAAAATCATCCATATATTTTTCTTTTGCGCTTTCATCATTAGGAATAATTCCAAATCTCTCGCCAGTATCTGAAATAGTTAACATAATCATTAACATCATTACTATCATCATAATTAGTATTTCAATTTTGTTATCATCTGATATCATTAGTAAAATTGCTTATCATTATTCAATTCATAAAATTTATTATAAATCATATCATTTACATTACGATAATCAGAAATCAATATCAAGTTTACCTTTATAATCATATGTTGCACGAAAAACAAACATAGCTTTTTCCCATTGAAATCCTGCTGTCATTGAGTTGATTTCCTCCATCGCAGGCTGATTATAGCAATGTGGTAAACCATCGTCTCGACCTCTATAATCACGCGCTCGTCTCATATTCCATCTAAAATTGAAATGCCGTATAATGTGATAGGCAAGTTCGGGACTACACCGGTGTCTTCTTAGAATATCTCGTATATGCCTATGATATCCCTTTATTTTGTTTGATAAATTAATTAATTAGAAAATGAACTATACATCATAATTGGTGAAAACAAAACAATACCTCCAAAGCGTTGGTACCACGATAACAAGCATATTTCATTCTGCCAAGTCGATCTCGTCCTAATTCTCGGAACATGTTGACACCGGGAGGATCAATATAGTATCCAGATGCAATCGCTAATCGAGTAGCATCAATCTTCAACTTAGTACGAGGTGTGATCAAAATTTCTTTCGTTTTGGCATCCTTTATTAACATAAACGTTTCAATAAACTTGTCGAAGCGTGATAGCTGACATACTCTGTCATGGCCAGTTGTTCTCCTACAATGACTTAAAAATTTCTTTTTCCAAAATAATTTTTTTTGAAGGGAAATTTGTGCCTCGTCCATACCCTGTGAGCATAAAGTTTGCTCTATACACTCTACATCTATCTTGGAAACCATGAAGAAACAGTCGCTTAGACCTCTCATGAATGTTGCGTGTGCTCCATTTTTCTTCTTCATAGAATCACCGAGATTCTTAAAGCAATGAAGGTGATCGCCTTTAATATTTGACGGTGGTTTATTAAGTCTTTTTAAGATACTCTCATCTAGTGTTGCAATATAGTCTTCTTTCTTTTCCGCTTCCTCATTAGCATCTTTTTCAACTAATGTTGGTATTACTAGGCAAACTTCCTGTGCATATTCTTCGTCATTCATATCATCAACGTTGATGACGTCGTCAATAACGTTCCATCCGTAATCATTTGAGGAGAAAGGATT
>JAYTHA010000031.1:0-3006 GCA_043732935.1 Candidatus Tayloriibacteriota bacterium | reverse complement strand
TACTCGTGTCTTTTGTCTTTTTATTATTAATCACTATAAAAATATGAAGAATACAAGGGAAAAAGGTGATATTGGTGAGGAAATTGCTTGTTTTTATCTTAAGAAGCATGGATTTTTAATTCAAGAAAGAAATTATTTAAAGAAATGGGGAGAAATTGATATTATCGCTCTAAAAGAGGGTATTTTGAATTTTATTGAAGTTAAAAGCATTTTTGAAAGAGGCGTGGTTGATAATGGACATAGACCAGAGGAAAATGTCCATGAATTCAAAGTACGAAAATTAAGAAGGGTTATTCAATCGTATCTCAATGAAAGAAAATATGGACTTGATGCTGAATTTAAATTCCATGTGATTACTGTCAGATTTAATGAATCTACAGGAAAGTCATATGTCAAAATGCTCGAAAACATTATCCTATAGATTTTTTCTTTGGTTTTTCAACATGCTGTGCTAGTATGATTACGTTACGGAGCGTGGTGTAACGGCTAACATTCCTGTTTTGGGAACAGGCGACTCCGGGTTCGAATCCCGGCGCTCCGACCATTATGTACAAAAAAATACTCAATTTCTTTGATAAATTTGAAGATCGTGTACGTGGTCATTTAAGCCATTTTCCTATCCTCTATACTTTTGTTGGAGGTATAGCAATCGTATTGTTTTGGCGTGGTGTGTGGCATACAGCTGATATCCTGCAGGCACGGGGTGGATTTCTTGGTTTCCTTTTCTATGAACCTATTAATATGGCTATTGTCGTGGTTATACTTCTTGCTACAGGACTTTTTGTTTCATACTTCATTGGAGATACTATTCTTATCTCTGGATTGAAACAAGAAAAGAAATTGCATGAGAAAACAGCAAAAGAAGTAAAAGAAGAAGATGATAGGCTTCTTGATATTAGTACGACAATCAGAGAAATGAAAAGAGAAGTCGATGAAATAAAAGACGTTATGAATCATGAGCATCCAAATGCGATGAAAGAGATAGAAGAGGAGAAAAAGTAGCAAAAAATAAAAATTCTTGCTAGTATGAGTTTCACCTCGAAGGAGGATAATTGCGGGACTAGTTTAATGGTAGAATAGAAGTTTTCCAAACTTTTGGTGGGAGTTCGATTCTCCCGTCCCGCACAATGAAAAATGTCGTCTACAGTCTTGCGTCGTTAAAAGAAATCTTAGAAAAAGAAAAACTTTCAGATGTCTGTATCGTAACTTCTCAGACCATTCTCGATAAGGCGGCTTGGGCTGTTCAAGAAATTGGATTGCCTAATAGTAAGGTCGCTCTGGTTCCTGATGGTGAAGCAGCTAAAGAATGGGATGAGGTAAAAATTTTGCTGGATAAATTCATTGAATTCAAATTGGACAGGAATAGCATTGTTCTGGCTCTTGGTGGCGGAACGATCGGCGATCTTGTCGGGTTCGCTGCTGGCATTTATTTAAGAGGGATCAAGTACATTCAAATTCCAACGACACTCTTGGCGCAGATTGACAGTGCTCATGGCGGCAAGACCGGAATTAATTTTTTCAACTATAAAAACCAGATCGGTAATTTTAATTTGCCTTCAAGCATTGTTATTGATAATCGTTTTTTGAAATCCCTTTCGAAAGATCAGATCATCGACGGACTCGGAGAAATAATCAAAGCAGGACTGATTAAAGATACTAAGATCTCATCGCTTCTTGGAAAAGAAAATATCGATACGCTTTTACAAAGCAAGGAACTTACGAATATAATTGACCGGGCAATCAAGGTAAAGCAATTTTATATCAAAAAAGATTTCTACGATAAGAATATCAGGCAAGTTCTTAATGTCGGCCATACTATTGGTCATGCTTTGGAATTAAAATATAAGATCAGCCACGGAAAGGCGGTTATCATGGGAATGCTGCAAGAGCTTGAGCTGACTGAAAAATTGCAGCTATCTTCACCAACTGTCAGAAAAAATCTCTTAATCTTATTGTCGCATCTTGGAATTGAAATTGATATGTTTTTGAAACCAGATTGGGAGGCGATTCTGCACGATAAGAAAATAATCGGTGACAAAATCATGCTGCCGGTGATTGTAAAAGAGGGGAAAGTTGAGATGGTAGAGTTGGATGTAAATATTCTCAAAAATATTTTGTAAAAAGAAACCGCCAACTTACGAAGGCAGTTTGTGAAGGTTAGAAGTGAGCGCTATCCTCCATGTAGGCGACGTTCACGAAAACTGAATCCTCTAGGGTGTTCAATGACCTTCATATCGATTGGACATCCCAGTTCTCGTCCCACGTATCCTCTACGAAGATTATACTCTCTTTGATTGATCACTCGTAACGATCCTCGGTCACTTTTATTTTTAGTTTTTCTCATACAATACCTTTTCTTTAATGACTCTAGTAAATTAAGTTGAGTTAGTAAAGTAAGGGTAAATTTCTTTTACCCAAACAAAAAACCGCTCTACGGCGGTCTTTTGCTATTCTGTAAAAAAGAGTATACAGAATTAAAATATGAGCTGTTATTTTACAGCATCCTTCAAAGCCTTTGCGGCTCGGAACTTAGGAACCTTCATAGCTGGAACCTTAATAGCCTCTCCAGTTCGAGGATTTCGAGCATCTCGTGCAGCTCTTTGCTTCACTGAGAAGATACCAAGTCCTGCGATAGAAACTTCCTCACCCTTCTTGAGAGAGTTGATGATTGAGTTCATCACTGTTTCTACTGCTTGTTCTGCTTGAACCTTTGTACCTCCGAGTATTGCATGTACTGCATCTACAATTCCTGCTTTATTCATAGTTTTATTTATTTACTATTACTGCTAATAATTGTTATCTAACCTCCAGATAATTATATAATAAGCCATTTATTAAGCAATGGCATAGAAATTACGCATATTTTAGCTTACGAAGTCAATTTCAGGTTCTTTTTGAACAATTCTTTAATCTGTTTTGGGCGTTTCTTTATTTTATCTTGATAATTTCTTCATCTCTGTTTGGTATATTTCACTTTAGATCCAAAGTTCTTTCAATAAATTGGAT
>JAYTHA010000030.1:0-2776 GCA_043732935.1 Candidatus Tayloriibacteriota bacterium | reverse complement strand
GAAATATGATCGGTTCTATCGGTCTTGCTGTAGCTGCTATTACGATTTTTATCATCATATTCGTAAATGCAATTACACGTCGAAGATTTATTGGAATTCTCAAGGGAATTGGAATACGATCTTCTGCAATTGAAATCTCATACGTTATTCAGTCGCTCTTCTATGCATTATGTGGAATTATAATCGGTAGCCTAATTGTCTTTTTACTTCTTAAACCTTTTATCGCTTCACATCCGATTAATTTCCCATTCAGTGATGGTATTTTGGTGGCTACATTTGCTGGAACCCTGATACGAGCAGTTATTCTTTTCATTGCAACTCTTATTGCTGGCTATATTCCTGCTCGGCTTGTGGTGAAACAGAATACACTGGATGCCATTTTGGGCCGTTAATTTATTTTTATGATAAAAACTCATAATCTTACAAAAAAATATAAAAGTGGAAACAGCGAACTTACTGCGCTTAATAATGTAACTTTAGAATTAAAAGAAGGTGAATTTCTAGCTATCACAGGACGTTCTGGTTCTGGAAAAAGTACACTTCTGTATCAGCTTGGACTTCTCGATAGACCGACGCATGGTTCTATTGAAATAGAGGGCAAGAATGTTATTGCTATGAGTGAAGATGATAGAACTCTGATGCGTCTTTCTGAACTTGGTTATGTATTTCAAGACTATGCGATTCTACCTTCGCTGACATCATTAGAGAATGTGATGTTACCTTTACTTATGATCGGAGTAGAAAAGAAACATGCGAAAGACAAAGCCGAAGCGGCTCTTGAGAGAGTTGGACTTAAGGATAAATTCGGCAATTATCCATCTCAACTTTCTGGTGGACAACAGCAGAGAGTGGCCATTGCTCGTGCTATTGCTCATGAACCGAAGATATTATTTGCTGATGAACCTACTGCGAATCTTGATACTGAGACTTCAGATATGGTTCTGCAGGTCTTTATTAAATTACATCAGGAAGGACAAACTATCGTTATGGTAACTCATGAAAAAGACTATGCAGCATTAACCGATAGGGTAATTGAGCTATCTGATGGTAAAATAATCAATGACTTTAAAGTAAAAAATAAATAATATGTCTGAAACAATCATAACACCGACCATTTTTATTATTTTCGGAATTACCGGAGATTTGGCTGGAAGGAAGCTTTTGCCATCTTTGCTGAATCTCTATGTCAATAAAAAACTGCCGCAGAAATTCGCTATTGTCGGATTTTCTCGTAGACCTTTTACTCGTGAAGAATTTAGAATGTTTATCCGCGAACATATGAAAGTGAAAATTGGCCAGTATAAAGAAGAAGATGTGAAGCATTTTATTGATCATATGTATTATGAACAAGGAATGTTTGATAAGGCAGAATCATATATGCAACTCGCGCAAAGATTGAAGAATATCGATGATGGTTTCCAGTTCTGTTCAAATAAACTTTTCCATCTTTCAATTCCACCATCGCTTTATGAATCAATTTTTGATTATCTTTCAAATTCTGGTCTCACAATACCATGCGGAGGCGATCAAGGTTGGACTCGAATTCTTGTAGAAAAGCCATTCGGCAGTGATATTGAAACTGCACGGAAGCTCGAGAAGAAACTCGGCGAGCTTTTTGATGAAACACAGATTTTCCGTATAGATCATTATTTAGCCAAGGAAGCTTTGCAAAATATTATTGCCTTCCGATTTACTAATTCGCTTTTTGAACCTCTATGGAACTATAAACATATAGATAAGGTGCATATTAAACTTCTTGAAAAGATTGGTGTTGAAACACGAGGTGATACCTATGATTCAATTGGTGCACTGAAAGATGTTGGTCAAAACCATATGTTGCAAATGCTTGCAATGATAGCAATGGAACCGCCAAAGGGCTTTGATGCTGATTCCATTCGTAAGGAAAGATCAAGAGTTCTTGATAAAATGAAACCTATTACATCAAAAAATATTTCTTCTAAGGTTGTACGAGGTCAATATGAAGGATTTAAGAATGAGGTTGGTGTTCGTGAACATACACAAACTGAAACTTATTTCAGATTGGAGTCTTACATTGGAACTCCTCGTTGGAAAAATGTTCCATTCTATCTTGAAAGCGGAAAGGCACTTGCGGATTCAAAGACTGAAATTGATATTTATTTTAAGAATGAAAAAGAAGAAGAAAAACAAAACGTTCTTACATTCAGAATTCAGCCAGATGAAGGCATAAAGATTCGTTTCTGGGTAAAGACTCCAGGATTCGAAATGAAAGTCGAGCAGAAAGTTCTTAAATTCAGATATTCTGATTCAGCTTCGCTATCAGTTCTGCCTGATGCCTATGA
This sequence comes from Candidatus Tayloriibacteriota bacterium, assembly GCA_043732935.1. GTDB lineage: Bacteria > Patescibacteriota > Minisyncoccia > Phycocordibacterales > PALSA-1337 > CAIOGI01. The sequence goes on along the minus strand of JAYTHA010000030.1, from coordinate 455 downwards.
AAAAGTGCTTTATGATGCGATTATGGGCGATCAGACGCTCTTTACCAGCACAGATGAAGTTTTACATGCATGGAAGTTCATTACGCCGATCATCGCTTCATGGAATGTTGTGCCTTTGACGATTTATAAAAAGGGAAGCCAGGATGTGATATAATTTTTAGACTTAAAAATTAAAATATATTTATGTTTCAAAATTTTTTACTTAAAACAATGCTTAAGAAGCAATTAAAGAACGTCTCACAAGAACAGCAGGATATGATTTTAGCTGCAATAGAAAAGAATCCTGATTTCTTTATGAAAATTGCTCAAGAAGCTCAGGAGAAAATAAAAGGTGGAATGCCACAGCAAGATGCAATGATGGCAGTTATGCAGGCGCATCAGAAGGAATTGAAGGGAGTGATGGGGAAGTAGGAACTGTGTACAACTGTATTGCGCAATTGTCATACGCGTAGTAT
>JAYTHA010000029.1:0-3729 GCA_043732935.1 Candidatus Tayloriibacteriota bacterium | reverse complement strand
AGACCAATGAGTGACTTCACATCGTCAGTGATCCAGTAGAAAGTTGTGACACCAAGTAGAGCAAGGCCGACTACGAGTAGTCCTGTGACTGCTCCACCATTGAAAGCGAGCTTGAGTGCTGGAGCTAGACCGTCGCGAGCAGCTTCTGCTGTACGAACGTTAGTTCTGACTGAGACATTCATACCAACATAGCCTGCTATAGCCGAGAGTACTGCACCTAGTACAAAACCTACAGCGATCTTGAAACCTAGAGTAGGCCAAAGGACAATGAAGATGATAACTGTGATGATAGCAATAGTCTTGTACTGGCGATTGAGATAAGCCTTTGCACCAGCCTGGATAGCCGCAGCGATCTCTTTCATTTTGTCGTTGCCGGCAGATTTCTTCATAATAGAAGAAATAAGGAAAGCACCATAAGCTAGAGCAATAAGGGAACTGATAAGTGCGAAAATGATGTAAGAATTCATAATAAATGACTAAATTAATAAGTTTTTAACCTTTTTGACAATGCGAACACTATAGGGGAAAAAGGTCGATTTAGCAAGATTTTCATCCTTATAGATAGGGCTATTTCTACTTTCCTTTTTATCTTAATCACGCCATAATGTAGCTATGTCTAACCTCGATAAACAATTTCGTATATTTCTCGGTAGGAACATACGCGCCTTGCGCGAAAAGAAGGGTATTTCCCAGGAAGATTTTGGCAAACTAGCTCATGTTCATCGTACTTATGTAGGTATGGTCGAGAGAGGAGAGAAGAATATTACTTTGAGTAATCAAGTTCGTTTTGCTCAAGCTCTCGGTGTGAAGGTGAGAGATCTTATAGACTTTTAAGTTATTTTTTGTATATTAGATAAATATTGCTAACTATAGTTATCCCCAGTTTTATTATTTGTACGTGTTGACATTGTTTTTGTGTGCGAGTATGCTAACTATAGATAGCGCTAATTATGATTAGCATGTCGCATTACGCTGGTGCATTCCGTATCAGATTGTCGTGATGAGTTCCTTACATAGCCGTGAATCCGGCCAAGCTTGCATACTTATGAAAGCTATATTACATGTCCCTGCGCACTTGCGGGCTCAAAGCAGTGTACTCTCGCCGGATGTTCGGCAATCTAACGTTCGTTCCAAAGAAGATGTGTTGGCATTCCAATTTCAGCCGCTCATTGACCGGATGGTCGACAAATACGGCTGGGATCCCAAGGACGCCGGGGAAGTCTTCGAGGATACGAAGAAATTCCTCTATCTCTGTGCCACGGCCGACGGTCATCCATTGGCTCCGCCCGAGAAGATCGATGAAGTTTGGCACAACTTCATTCTCTTCACCGAAGATTATCAGGTTTTCTGCAAGAAATACCTGGGGCAGTTCATCCATCATCGTCCAAATAGGAAGGGTGATCAGCCTTCGAAGAAGGATCTGGCATTCCTTACTTTAGGGCGAGCAGTAGAAGTATTCGGCCACCTCTCCCAGAATTGGGTATTTCGTCGGAAGGACGGTTCTATCCTGACCGCCGAAGGATGCATCAGTTGTGTGCCAGGCAGCTGCTCTTCATGTGCGCCCACTCAAAGTTGTGAAAGTTGATTTGTTTACTCACAGGCACCAGTCCATTCAAACGTATTGGTGCCTTTTTTATAAAAATCAAATGAAAATATCCCCATACATTTTTAAAATGAAAAATGAAGACCTTCTTACAAAAGAAGGTAGAGCTCTCGACTTCGGAGCTGGTATTGGTCGGGACGCTTTTTCCCTTGCAGAGATGGGATATACAGTCGATGCTGTCGATAAGGATACGAAACTGATCGTCAAAACTATTTCTGAAATTCCTCATGAAGAAAATTCTTTTATTTCACGGATTAATGTCGTTCAAGATCATCTTTCGTATTTTCCAACTCCCCCCGGCACATATCAAGTCATTATTTGCACAAATGTCTTACCATTTATTCCTGATAAAGTAGAAACAAAAAAGCTCATTATAAAAATGGTTGGAGGTTTGATTTCTGGAGGGGTTCTCTATTTCACACTTTTTGGCCCAAAGGATGATTGGATTTACAGGAAAGATATGAGCTTTTTTGATATTGATGAGATTCTCTCATTATTGAATGATTTGCCGCTCAAGATATATGAAAGATCAACAACAGAAGGTTATGTGAAGACGATGAAGGGAAAAATAAAATATGCTCATGTACACAGGTTTATTTGTGTAAGGAGGTAATTTTGGCATTAAAAGATTATGTGCGATATCATTGATCCACATATGATTATTAAGAAACTAGAAAATCTTGGCGTAAAAGCAGAGATGGATACATATAAAAATATTCCGTTGTTACATTTTTATAAGGTTGGATCGCCATTTTCAGTAAATTTTTTGTTTGATTTTGGCGCTTTCAGTGAAAACAAAAAGTCCTCAGCTCATTTTTTGGAGCACATGTTGTTGAGTGGTGGAAAGACTTTTTCAGATAAAAAAGAATTATCACGCATTTTCGAAGAGAAGGGTTGTGTTTTCAATGCATGGACAAACTATATCAATGTGAGTGTTTGGCAGTCTTATAATTCAAAAGATGACTTCAGTTTCGCGTTCAATGCAATCGAGGATTTTCTGATTAATCCAAAATTGAGCCAGGAAAGCCTTGATATAGAGAGAGGAGCCATCCTTGCTGAGAGGCAGAAGACCGATAAGGAGAAATCTCGTATCTGTAGGAATAGTTTTTTAAGTATTTTGTTTCCAGATACTCGATTTGCCATCGATGTTAAAGGTGACCTCACTGATATATCAACAGTTACAAGAGATGACATTCTCTTGACATACAACATGTTGCTTTCATCAAAGAAAATTTTGGTCACAACTGGTGATTTTCATATTGAAGAGATTAGAGAGGTCATGAGCCCTATCTTAGATAAACTTGCAACATATAACATCAATCTAAAACAGGATATGCATATGCCAATAAAGCTTGATGATGTCAAAGTGAAAAACCCACTTGGTGTTACTGGTATAGCGATGTTTTTTGACCGCCCATTCATCAATGATAAAAAGAGAGAAGCCATTCATCTATTTATAAACAGTATATTGTATAACAGGGGAGGTTTGTTGATTGAAAAATTGAGATATGAAAATTCTTTGGTATATTCAGTCGATAATCATTCAACTCAAAATATTTATGTTAATTTTTTCGGTGTATTTGCCGAAACAAGCAAAGAAAATACACAAAAGGTTCTAGATTTGATGAATGGTATCTTTTTTAAAGACATCTTTTTGAAAATTACCAAAGAAGAAGTAGCTAAATTCATCAGCTCAAGTCGTTCAAAAGAGCGCAGACGATATCAAACGACCAGCTCGTTGGTGGATCGGTATTCTTATGACTATCTTAATTTTGGCACCGATATGGTTTGGGATGAACAATTTTACACAACCCTTGAAGCTATACCTATTGACGTAATTATAGCTGAGGTAAAGGTGGTATTCAGTAAAACAAATCAGACAATAATTAACTTTATTTAGGGTATAAACAAAAAAGCCCCTTTCGGGACTTTTTTGTTTTGATTATTCAGTTTTTTTCTCTTCAGTTTTTGTTTCCTCTTTTACTTCCTCCTTTTTTTCCTCAGCCTTTTCTTCTTTAGAATCCTCTTTCTTTTCTTTTTTATCTTCTCTTGGCTTATCTGGTTCTGTAGATCTAATGTCTATCTTCCAACCAGTGAGCTTTGCTGCGAGACGGACATTCTGACCA
>JAYTHA010000028.1:0-2258 GCA_043732935.1 Candidatus Tayloriibacteriota bacterium | reverse complement strand
AGGAAGGCGGTTCTTGGGGAACCACGTCCAGGTCTTCGAATCCAGATGATCCTTGGAAGCGAAGTAGCGCAGACCGAAAGCCAATGCATACCCACGTAAATCCAAGTAAGTCCGTCCGTCAGCATTGAGCTGATCCGGCGATTTTGCCAAAGTGCCAAGCGTGTCTTCCGTTGGACGAAGCGAGTTCTCGATGATGCGCAGTGTCGGCTGGCTTGAAGCCTCCGAACCGCTGTATTCCATCACGTTACTTTCTTCATAAGTCTTGTTGAGCTTCTGACCATGGATGGCCTTCTCAACAGCTTCGCGATTGTTCAAGCCCGGGTCAAACACCAGAAGCACGTCTTTCCATGGAAGCTCCGTCGGTAGGTCAAACTGCTTGCGCAGGTCAACCGTTACGCCCAGGACTTCCTTTGCAAAATGTTCCGCAACAGCGATGGCTGTGGAGAGGTTCGTGTCTTCGGCCTTGAGGAGGTCGAGTTGAGGAACCTGAGCTTGAAGTTCTGGCGCTTGAGCCTGCTCCTCCAGCGTGAATGCATGCAAGAGACGATCAGGAATTTGTGCACGGAACTCGTTTCGGCTGAATTTATCGACCACTTCCATTGGCAGGACGCCAATATGAGATGTGATCATCGCTGCGAAAGCGAGACGTTTCTGTTCTTCACTTCCCACGACTGAGGTTGCCTTTTTCATAAGGATGCCTTTCATTTTCATCAAGCTCACCTGCGACTAGACGGTAGGTGTGTTGGTTAACAAAGGGCTTGATTACTGGTGGTATTATAGCACTTTTATAAAAAAAGTCAATACTAATAAAAACCCTGAAAATAAGGCATAATAACCTCATGTTAGACAACACTCTCGCCAAAATTCGCAAATATATCCCCGTCAAAATCTTCAGCTTTTTTCAGCCGGCTTATCATTATTCTCTTGCTCTTTTAGCAGCTATCGTTTATCGATTCCCTTCAAGAAAAATAAAAGTAATCGGAGTCACAGGGACAAAAGGAAAAAGTACGACAACAGAAGTGATTAATGCCCTACTCGAAGAAGCTGGTTACAAAACTGCACTTTCAAATACTATTCGATACAAAATCGGTGATGAAAGCACTGATAATAAATTCAAAATGTCTATGCCGGGACGATTTTTCGTTCAAAGACTAATACGAAAAGCAGTTACTGCGAAGTGTGACTATATTATTCTTGAAATGACATCCCAAGGCACTCTGCAATTCCGCCATAAATTTATTCATCTTGATGCTTTCGTCTTTACTAATCTTTCTCCAGAACATATAGATTCACACGGATCATATGAGAAATATGTAGCTGCAAAGGTAAAAATCGCTCAAGAATTAATTAAATCAAAAAAGAAGGACCGAATTATAATTGCGAATACTGATGATGCCGAAGCCCATCGATTTTTAGCTTGTGATTCAGATAGAAAAGCTACGTACAGTATAAAAGACGTTGAACCATATACTATAAAAACTGATGGTATTAATTTTACTCTTGCAGGAAGAAGTATTCACTCTCCTCTTTCAGGATTATTTAATTTATATAATATGCTGGCCGGTATAACTTGTGCACGAAATCTTGGTGTTCCTGAAGAAACAATAATCCGTGCTTTAGAAAAATTCAAAGGAGTAAAAGGGAGAGTTGAAAGAATAAATGCCGGGCAAGATTTTACCGTTATTGTTGATTATGCACATACTCCTGATTCACTTGAAAAACTTTATCAAGTCTTTGAGAGTTCCAGAAATATATGCGTGCTTGGAGGAACGGGCGGAGGAAGAGATAATTGGAAAAGAAAAGAAATGGGACGTATAGCTGATTCATATTGCGATGAGATCATTCTGACCAATGAAGATCCATACGATGAAAATCTAGATCAAATAGTAGCCGATGTAGCACAAGGTATAACAGGTCAAAGTCCAAAAATTATTATGGATAGACGTTTAGCTATCGCTGAAGCCCTTAAAATGGCGCAGACTGGTGATACCGTACTGATAACAGGAAAAGGTACAGATCCTTATATTATGGGGCCTCATGGTACGAAAACTCCGTGGAGTGATGCTCGGATAGCTCACGAGGAATTAGTACATCTATCGAAACTGAACTGAGTATTTGTCATTAAGAATTTTCTTTGTTTGCTCAGCAACCATTTCTTTTTCGTCTTTAATTCCATATTTCTTTTGAAAATTATTCAACGCTTCCAAGGTACATGGGCCGAATTTTCCAGTTCTTGGACAATCATTTTTTGTTTTCCC
>JAYTHA010000027.1:0-6788 GCA_043732935.1 Candidatus Tayloriibacteriota bacterium | reverse complement strand
TGTCGCTGTTGTTGCTGCCACCAACGTTTGAAGGTCTCGAATGGAAACAGGGATTCCACCGCCTTGCGAAGCACAGGGAAGGTCGGGGCATCTACCGGATAGTTCCGGTGAACACCGATTGTTACGAGTGCTTTGCTCTTACCACCCAAGGACGATGCTGATTCGGCAGCCGCGTCAATTTCACGTTGCCACAGTGCTTCCAATTCTGCACGTCCCAGAGTTGGTATTTGTTGATCCTTTTTCTTCAATGTTCTGACTGGCATAATATGCCTCCACTTTTTTCTACTGAGTTTTCTGCATATAGGCAAAAACCTCGAGGAACCGGCCCCACAGAGGCCGAGAGATCTTTACTCCTACATCCGGATACAAATCATACTACGATATTGGGAAAAAGCAAGGGTTACGAAATTAGTTATGCACAACGGTTGAAGTTGCTGTATTTTCTGTTTCAAGCGCTGAGACAGTATATACGTTTGAAGCATTCCATAGCATCCAACTTGTAAGACCCACATCATAAGTAGCTTTTATCTGATCACGAACCATTTCGGGAGTATAGTGAGTTCCATTGATACTAAAGTCTTGAAGCCAAGGCCTTAATTTTAATGGAGTAGTACTTGCTCTTTGAATACCCTTAGACATTGCATATGAAATAACTTCATAAGGTTTTTCTGCAGGATTTTTCCAATTATTAAAGTTTGGAGGATAATGAGATGGGTATACCATTGGTGCCACATAATCAAAATGGGCTAATGCATTTTCCAGAAGTTGTCCAATACCAAGATCATCCCTATTTGATGTGGTCATGCCGAATAAATCAGCCGAAATCGGAATTCCCTTTGCATGGAAAGTATCACCAACAAAAGTGAAGAAATCATTGAGTGCATTTGCCTTAGATTTTCCTTGGCTGAACGGATATGCGATATCGATCATATTTCCATCAGATGGAAAACGGATATAATCAAAATTCAATTCATCAAAACCGACTGAGTATGCCTCATCTCCAATAAGTGCAAGATAATCCCAAACAGGCTTTGCACCAACATCAAGCCAGCTCACACCTTTATAATCTTTCCAAACAGCCCCCTCTTTTGTCTTCACTGCATATTCAGGATGAGTATGAACTAAAAATGAATCCTGGAATGAAGAAATTCTTCCAATCACATAAATTCCCTTATCATGAAGTCGTCCAATAAATTCTTTTATATCAGAAATTCTCGGCTCGGAAGATTTAAATTTCTGTAATTCAGGATTAGAGACCATGAAGCTGACACGACCTGTATAATCCTTTATATCGATAACAACAGCATTAAGTTCAGTTGTAGTAATGATATTGACGAGATTTGTTCTTAATTTCTCATTTCCAGCAACCCAGCTCGACATATAAATCGCTTTCAGAGATTCTGGGGTTTTTATATGGGTAATTTCAAAAGGCGCTGGAACAGTAATCGTTGTTGTGGCAATTTTAAATTCAGAAGAATATGTTTGCTGAGTATAAGGAAAATAGAAACCGCCAGCAATACCAAGTGCTCCGAGTCCAGCGATTACTAATCCTATGATATTCGACTTCATTGATCTTTTATTTCGTTTTCTACAAAAGAAGATGCCACGGGAGAAGCAGAATTCTTATTTTCTTTTTTTGTATCTGCTGGCAGATTATATGCAATTGCAATAACGATAAGTCCTGTAGCAAGAGCGATGATTTTATGCCATGCCGAAGGAACCCCTAAGAAGAGGAATATCATAACCCATGCACCCAATACTGTTAGCCATTGCCGTTTTGACATGATTTTTTTAATTAAATTATATTAATTGTAATTATACCTTGATATGATAGTATTGCGCCAGAGAAAGACTACCTAACATGCAAAAAAGACCACTGACGGGAAGCGACATCGCGCCTTACAATGGCAGTGTCATCTCGACTGTGCTTTACAAACATGGAGAGGAAATGAGAATCGGAGAATTGCGATCGTTGAATTTTGACAGGAACCAGAATGATTCGAGCATGACAATTCGTGTGCTCAGATTTTTTCAGGTTCAATTGAAACCTGGTCATGAAAAACGTAAGGTCTGGATAATAGTTAACAAGACCCTACAGGACGATACTTCATTCGTCATTGAAAAACCAGAAATCACGGAGGACGGGGACCATTTGGTTTTCATGGGAAAAAATGGAGAAGAAATCACGATTACGCAAGAAGCAACTTTCCGCATCTTATACCTCTCGCTTGTGCGAGCATATGCGAGACAGAATTAGAACACCCCGCGAATTTACAACTCAGCGGGGATTTCTTTTGATTTAAGTAGATTCGAAATAATTACCACAAACTCCCCTTTTTGCTTTTCTGGGGTATCGGTCAGAATTTTTAAAATTTCTTCAGCTGAACCCTGCAAAACTTCTTCATATATTTTTGTAATTTCACGAACGATAGTTACTTTTTTATTTATTTTTGTAAGAGATTCTAAAGTTTTCAAAATACGATGTGTTGATTCATAAAAAACCATAGTTCTCTCTGATTCTGAAATTTCTTTGAATAAAGTTTCTCTACCCTTTTTGTGTGGTAAAAATCCTAGAAAAGTAAATTCATGTGTCGGCACACCTGCAATTGAAAGTGCACTGGTAAGTGCTGATGGACCAGGAATGACTGAGATTATTAAATCAGGAAATTTTTCACGTATCTGCGAAATGAGCATGGAACCAGGATCGGATATTCCGGGGGTGCCTGCATCAGTCACCAAAGCGATATTTTTACCTTCTTCTATTTTCTCAAAGATAATCTCAACTTTTGCTTCACCACTCTGGGCATGATAGCTCATCATATGAGTAGAGATCTCATGTTTTTCAAAAAGCCTACGAGTTACTCTGGTATCTTCACACAGCACCAAATCAACCTCTTTCAGTATGCGAATAGCCCTTAAGGTAATATCCTCAAGGTTTCCGATAGGTGTAGCAATGACATAAAAAGTAGACATACGGCTATAATATACTACACTAGATATATGACAAGTCAGGTAAACAAGCCATTACTTTATGTAGCTCGTGAGATTGAAAGAGCTTTGGGCAAGACGCCTGGGGGTAATTATTATATAGTTACCAATCGAACTTCGTATTCGGAAGAAATTCAGAAACAATATCCAGACAATATTCTTCTGATTAATTCAAAAGAAACTCTCGATACCCATGAGCTCCTTATACTTCCTGAAGTGCAAGAAATTATTTCCAGATTGCATCCTCACATCATTGTATTTAAAAATACTATTCACATAGAACAACTTTGTAAAGAGAATGGCTGGGACTTATTGAATCCAAGTGCAGAGCTTTCAGAAAAAGTCGAGAATAAGATCACCCAGGTAGATTGGCTCAATGAACTCGCATCATTATTGCCTCCTCATACGATTTCATTAATAAAAGACGTGGTGTGGCAAAAAAAGGCTTTTGTTTTGCAATGGTCACATGGACATACTGGTGATGGCACGCTTCTTATTCAAAATGAGAATGATATAAAATTTCTGCAGGAAAAATTTCCTTTCAGAGAGGCGCGCATTACAGATTTTATAAAAGGTCCAATGTTCACTGTAAATATCGTAGTGACAAATACAACTATCCTTCTTGGAAATATCAGCTACCAGATTACGGGCATGCTTCCCTTTACAGAAAATCCTTTCAGCACTATTGGCAATGACTGGAGCGTTACTCATACTATTTTACATGATGCGCATATTAAAAAAATCGAGGAAATGGCGGAGAAAGTCGCTCATAAAATACAAAGTGATGGATGGAAAGGATTATTCGGAATTGACATCATATATGACGAGGAACGCGATATGATACATTTGATTGAAATAAATGCTCGACAACCAGCATCTACGACTTTTGAATCAGAAATCCAATCACTCATGCGATCTCAAGGTGTAGCAGGAATCACGACATTTGAAGCACATCTCAATGCCCTTCAGAATATTCCTGTTACAATAGCACTTATCCCGATCAATGATGGCGCTCAAGTAGTACAAAGACTTACAAAAATCCTCCTCTTGAAAAATGAGAAAGATAATGAATATCTTTTTAATACGAATAAATTAATAGATGCTGGCTATAGAGTGATTTCATATAAGAATACAAAACCAAATTCTGATCTTCTCCGCATTCAATCAATGCAAGGAATTATGGAAACTCATACGAAATTAAATAAAAGAGGCAAGGAAATTGTAGAAGCATTACTTTAAAAAAATGAATACGAAATTACTCTCACAAGAAGCATTGGATATAATCAATCAATATAAGAATTTTCAAATTGGAAATGCTATCTGCTCTATTCCCTATTTCAATAACAAAACAAAAGGTATACGAGGAGGCTTGCGAGTAGAAGTTGGCAAAGGCAGTCCAAAGGATATTTTTGATGAAGTAAAGCAAAAAGCTTTTGAACAAAAAGTGGATACGAAACTATTTACTTCTGATACCTTAAAAAAATTCCTCGTGGATAATAATATCGGAATAGATTGCTCTGGGTTTGCGTATTACGTACTTGCTATACCTGATAAGTATTTACATTTTCCTTTTGCAAAAGGGATTCTTGGAAAATTAAAAGCAAAAATACGACCAATTGAAAATACCGATGTAGCAACTCTTGCACATGATAAAAATAGTAAAGTTATTCCCGTATCAAAAGTTCAAGTAGGAGACATGATCACAATGATAAATAATATTGAAAGAGATCACATCCTCATCATAAACCAAATCGAATATCAAAATTTCTTGCCGACAACAATTCACTACGTTCATGCAGTTGCTTGGCCGACTGATGGAGAATACGAACATGGCATACATGAAGGCACTATTGAAGTGCTCAATAATGAAAAACTGATTATAGATCAAAAATGGGTAGAAAATGGAAAAATTGGAGATGAAAACTACACCTTCGCACGTGGTCAAAAATCCCTCACAGAGCTTCGCAGATTAGCCTTTTTATGCTAATCTATTCGCATGATAAGCATACTAGAAGGTACCGCTGATCTGGCCTATATATTGGGTTTTGCCCTCGTATCTTGTTTTGTGGCATTCCTATGGTCACCTCTCCTCATCAAGTTCCTCTACCACTTCAAAATCATAAAAGGAGCAAAAAAAGAACTCGAAAATATCAGCTCGCAAAAAGGCAAGGATCAGACGCCGGTGATGGGAGGATTGCTCGTAATTATTACAGTTGCTGTCATTACTCTTCTCTTTAATTGGTCGCGAAGTTATACCTGGGTTCCTATGAGTGTAATGCTTTTATCTGCTCTACTCGGTGCTATTGACGATCTCCTTAATATTTTTGGAACAGAACGACGCTCAAGAAAACTTTCTCAGATTATGACTCTTATTAGAGTTCATAAGGAACTACAAATGCGTCTCTGGTATATCATCACTCTTCCTTGGTCAATATTCAAAAGAACATCAGTGTGGATTGGCTCAAGGACAAGCAGAGGAATTCATGTTCATGAAAAACTCCTTCTACAATTCGCTGCAGGAGCAATAACATCATGGTGGATTTATGAAAAGCTCGGTTCAGCATGGCATTATATTTATTTGCCTTTTAATTATGATATTTATGCTGGATGGTTCATCATTCCGATTATTATTCTCATAGTTATGTTCACTGCAAATGCCGTAAACATTGCTGATGGAATGGATGGTCTTGCAGGAGGAATGCTTATCACTTCATTCAGTGCTCTTACTATCTTGAGCTGGATAGATGGCTTCGGAGAAATTGCGATTTTAAATGCCACTGTAGTTGGCGCACTTGTCGCTTATACCTATTTCAATATCAAACCTGCACGATTTATGATGGGTGATGTTGGATCCTTGGGACTTGGCGCGCTCTTCGCTGTGAATACGATCGCGATCGGAGAAATCGGATCCATATTTTTCCTAGGTTTTCTTTTTTATGTTGAAGCAATAACAGTCGTTATACAAGTTTCAGGTCGCTATATTCTTAATCGTCGAATATTCCGAATGGCACCAATACATCATCATTTTGAACTCAAAGGCTGGAGCGAAGAAAAAACTATTATGCGTTTTTGGATGATTCACTTTATTTTCGTTGTCTTTGGACTATGGTTAGCATTGCATTAATTTATGGAGTATTTGAAATGGAAAGAGGATAAATTAAATGATGATTCGCCTGAAGTCGCAACAAGAATGTACGATAATGGCTTTGTTTTTACCAGAATAGACAAGGGTATTATGCATCAGACCAGAAGTATACGAATTGATTTAGAGAAGTTTGAATTATCAAGCGAGAATCGCCGTATTCTTCGTAAAGGTGAAAAGGTTTTAATTGAAGAACGCAGTATTCCCTATTCAGCATATTCTTGGGAAATCGGAAAAATAGCGAAGGATTTTTATGATGAAAAAGCAGGAGGTGCTTTCTCGGTAAATAAGATAAAGGAAATCATGACAACAGATCACAATTTTAATTCCCTGCTTTCATTTTCAAAACTCGGCTACACTATTTGCTATAAAAATAATTCCATTCTACATTATTGTTATCCTTTTTATGATTTAAAAAATGCATCGAAAGATATGGGACTTATCATGATGACAAAGGCAATTGCAGAAGCGCAGACTCTTGGTTTGAAATATGTATATCTCGGTTCCCTACAACGTTCTTCTGATATTTATAAATTGCAGTTTTCAGGGATAGAGTGGTTTGATGGAAGGGAGTGGTCGGGAAATTTGGAGAAAGTGAAGGAAATTTTGGGGAAATAAAATCTAAGAATAAAGTTCACTATGAGTTCCTACTACATGT
>JAYTHA010000026.1:0-1518 GCA_043732935.1 Candidatus Tayloriibacteriota bacterium | reverse complement strand
AAAAAAGGCAGCGAGCTCTCATTGTTCTTGGTAACAAAAGGTGGAACTGGTAAAAAAGTGTCTGCTGAAAACTTCCACGATGTACGACGAAGTGGAATTATTGCGATCAGGTTGGATACAGGTGACGAATTGGTCTCAGCTTCATTCGTTCAGAAAGGCGACAGCATCATGGTGGTCTCTTCAGACGGGCAATCTATTAGATTTGATGAATCAGATGTTCGAGAAATGGGACGAAGCGCCGGAGGAGTGCGCGTTATTAGATTGGATAAAGACGTGAGTGTGGTTGGTGCGGACAGTATTAAAAAGGATGTAAAAGAAGCGCAGGTCTTCGTAGTGTCAGCAAACGGTTATGGAAAGAAAACTGAAATTGGAGAATTTAAAATCCAAGGACGAGGAGGGTCAGGAATAAAATGCGTGAAAGTAACTGACAAAACAGGAGATCTAATCAGCGCGCGAATTGTAACTGCAGAAAACGAAGAAGCCGTAGCTATTTCAAAGAAGAGTCAGGTTATTAGATGCGACCTCAATGAAATTCCATCTCTCGGAAGAGACACACAAGGAGTACGCGTTATGAAACTGCGTGAAGGTGATAGCCTTGCGTCCGTGATTACTCTATAATAAGGTCGCACTCCAGTCGACACATATCGTGCGACACGAATCAGCAGATTCGTGACTTGGTCATAAATTTTGCAAAATCAAATGTTCACTAAACCCGAAAAAAATATTTCAGAAATGCATATCGGTGAAGGCATGGTGGTTGCTGATTTCGGCACGGGAGGCGGTGCGTATATTTTGCCATTACTTGAACGAGTGAGTACATTCGGAGAAGTTTTCGCAGTCGACGTCCAAGCAGTTAAGCTTTCTCGAATTTTAAATGAAGCTAAGCGTTATGGTCATAAAAATTTAAGTGTTATCCACAGCGATCTCGAATCCAGAGATGGCTCACATTTGAAAGATCGTTATTGCGATCGTGTGATTATTTCAAATCTTTTTCATAAAATTGACGATAAGGATGCGGTTATTATAGAAGCACGCAGGGTGCTTAAAAGAACAGGGATGCTTATTATAATTGATTGGACTGATTCTTTTGATTTGATTGGTCCCCACAAGGATTCGATTTTTACAAAAGAGAAGGCAATCGAAAGAGCAGAAAAAGCTGGATTCAAACTTTTCAATGAATTCAATGCCGGTGACCACCACTATGGACTGGTGTTTAAACTTTTAAAACCTTGATATACTTATCAATATGAAGTCCTTTCAAGTAATCCTTACAACCGTTTTCATACTAGTAGCCGTCGCGGGTGTAATCACGTTTGCATTTACAGGGGCAACCAACAAACAAGTTACCCCTAGAGCCATAGTTTGGGGCCCAATACCTCAACAGGATTTTATCCAACTTATTTCGCATATTAATATAGACGGGTCTGTTGCAGAAATTACTTATGAACAGCATGATTCTAAAAAGATCGATAATGATTTTGTAAATGCTCTTGCTGAAGGTAGGGGTCCAGATATCAT
>JAYTHA010000025.1:0-4147 GCA_043732935.1 Candidatus Tayloriibacteriota bacterium | reverse complement strand
CTAATAGTGACGCACGATATAGACCTGAGATCCCAATTGGGATGATAAGGGAGTTAGTTTTTTCAGCAAGATAAGAAATACCGCCCTTTGCTTCACCGAGCTGCCCCGTCTTATTAATTCCACCTTCAGGAAAAATTAAATCTGAGTAACCAAGACTGAGTAAATAAATATGATTCTTGAGGGACTTTTCATAATCTTTATATCCACTATATACTTGTTGTCCACCAATAATTTTAAAAAGTAATCCGCCATAGAATATCTGGCGAAAACCGCTTTCATTATAAAAATTTTTTTCTCTTGTTGCACAAAACATTGGTGAAAAACTAGAAAAAAAAGGTAGACATGTTGAGGGTATGAAAGGATCTAGTTCACTAGTATGATTTGCTGCAAATATCACTGATTGACCTTTTTTAATTATTTCAATATTTTCTAAACCATAGATTTTTAAATCACAAAAAAACCATAAGACAAATCTTGAAATAGGCCAAATAAACTTTTGTAGGATGAGTGGTATTATGACAAAAAAATAATTCATTTGATGGATTATAATTATAACATACTGAATAAGTGCTATATTCTGATATAATTTTCAAATTAATATTATGCTATTATTCAATTCAATGAATATTTCAATTTATACAATAATAATTTGGATTACTGCTATTTTTATAGTGAGTTTAGATACAGTAATTATTATCGGCAGTAAAAATTTATCATCTAGACTTTTTTCAATTCTTAGTTTTTTAACAGCAATATGGGTAGCTTCGCAAGGATTTTTTATTTTATCTATAAATCAGGAAATAGCTATTATTTTAATAAAATTACAGTACTTATTAGGAATATCAATTGCAATAGGTTTTTACCATTTTTCAAGTGTATATCCATATGATAGAAAGATGTCTAAAAAATCTTTCATTCTGTCTATTTTAGTTATATTAATATTTACTTATCTTTATTTTTTTACAGACACTCTTATATCTGGGATTCGTGAGATTGATAAAATAAGTCGGTGGGCGTGGAATTTTGGTAAATTACATTTACTATTTGATGTATTATTTTATTCATTATGGACTACGGCTCTATATAGAATATACAAAACATATAAATTAGAATCTGGAAAATTAAGATTGAATTTAAAAAATATGTTTTTGGCATTATTTTTAGGTATAATTCCACCAAGCATAGCAAATATACTTCTCCCATCATTAGGTTACTATAGTCTCAATTGGGTTGGCCCAATTACCAGTTTTATTTGGATTTCTATTGTTGCTTATTCAAGCATTAAATATAGACAAATGAATGTGAGGACTGTCATTGCTGAAGTGCTTGCCATAGGAATGACAGTGGTCTTTTTTATTAACATTTTTACAAATGTTTCTACTAATATTTCAATTCGAATAGTAGTTTTTGGAATTTTTATTATTTTAGCTGTTTACTTAATACATGTATCTATAAGAGAAGCAAAATTACTAGACCAACTCAACTCCCTCAACTCCCATCTCTCTGAAAAAGTAGCTGAACAGACTCATGAAGTCAAGAAAGCTTATGAATTGGAAAAGAAGGCTCGAAGGGATCTAGAAAAGCTTAATGAAACAAAAAACCAATTCATTATGATTACCCAGCACAACCTGCGTACACCCGTTACAAGCATCCGGTGGGAACTTGAATCAATACTTTCAGGTGCTCATGGAGAGATCAGCAAAGAACTCAGAGAAACTTTGGAAGATACGAATACATCGGTGCATAGCTTGAGCAGAATTGTCGATGATTTTCTCAATATCACAGCATTGAAAATCGGCTCTCAGATATTAACTATTTCATCGACTCGATTAAAACCCCTCCTAGAAAGCGTCCTGCAGGAATTACGCATAGAAATAAAAGAAAGAAATCTCACCATAAGCTATCCTCGAGATCTCATGCAGTGGCCTGAATTAAAGATAGATTCTCATAAAATACGAGAAGTTTTACTTATAATTCTAGAAAATGCAGTTCGTTATAATACGGATAATGGAATGATTTCTATCGAAAACCATATTAACAACAATGTATTTGAAATGACTATAAAAAATACCGGGGTTGGAATTACACAAGAAGAAGGGCCGAATCTGTTTAATAAATTATTTTATAGAAGCAAGAGAGCGCTCGCAAAAAATCCTATAGGCATGGGTATAGGCTTATCAGTTGCTCGAGCAATTGTAAGAGCGCATCACGGCGATATCAGCATAACTTCGGAGGGTGAGAATATGGGCGCACAAGTAGTGTTCACACTGCCAATTAATTTTATCGATAGTCTAGAGAAAAATCTTATGTAGATGCTTATTTGCTCGGCCATTCTTCAATCATAAGCAGGGTCTTGTCCTTCACCGGCATATCCTTCCAGATTTCCTCGGTAACAAAAGGAATAAATGGATGAAGTGCTTTCAATAGTGTAGCAAGAGTTGAAAGTAAGAATTGTTTCTGTTCTTTCTTTTCTGCTTCGCTTCCATCTTTGAGTATTGGCTTACTTTTTTCGATAAGAATATCTGCGAATTCATGCCATACATAGTGATAGAGCTTTTCACCAGCAAGATAGAGGCGATAATTTTCAATATCGGATGTCACATCAGCAAGAATCGCTGTAAGTTCTTTTGAAATTGGATAATGAGGGGTGAGCATTTCCCCTTCTGTTGCTGAAAGAATATAACGAGTAATATTCCAGAGCTTATTTGCAAAATGTTTATAACCCTTAACCTTATCTTCAGAGAGCTTAAGATCATTTCCTGCACCGTTTCCAATGATAAGTGAGAGTCGGGTCGCATCTGCACCATACCGAGCAATCATATCAAGTGGATCAATTATATTATCAAGAGATTTTGACATCTTTCTTCCCTTTCCATCACGAACGAGGCCGTGGAGATAAACAGTTTTAAAAGGAATAGTATCAAGCAAACATCCAGTCATAAGTATCATACGAGCAACCCAGAAAAATAGAATATCATAACCAGTTTCAAGAACTGATGTTGGATGGAATGTGGCAAGGTCAGTAGTTTTTTCAGGCCAACCAAGCGTTGAGAATGTCCAAAGCCCGGACGAGAACCAAGTATCAAGTGTGTCTTCATCTTGTTTCCATTCATCTCCTTTTGGAGCTTCTGCGCCCACAAAAATTTCGCTGTCATTTCCTTTTGCTTTATACCAAACCGGAATCCTGTGTCCATACCAAATCTGTCGTGAAATACACCAGTCTCGAAGATTATCAATCCAATTGAAATATACTTTTTCGAATTGATCTGGAAGAATTTTTATTTCTCCATCTTTAACTCTCGAAATCATCATCTCTTTCAGAGTCGTTTCTATAGTTCCCTTTTTGAATTTTTTATTAACAGCGATAAACCACTGAAGTTTTGGTAAAGGCTCAATAACTGCACCAGTTCTTTCTGCTGTAGAAATATTTTGAATATAATCTTCTTCTCTCTCTAAAAGACTGTTTTCTTTGAGCCAACCTACGATTTTCTCACGTGCCTCTGCCACTTTTAATCCTTCAATAATACCAGTATTCGGCATCATTTTTGCAAATTCATTGATAACTTGAATAGTCGGCAGATTATGACGACGAGCGATTTCAGC
Organism: Candidatus Tayloriibacteriota bacterium; assembly: GCA_043732935.1. GTDB lineage: Bacteria > Patescibacteriota > Minisyncoccia > Phycocordibacterales > PALSA-1337 > CAIOGI01. The sequence continues at coordinate 544 of JAYTHA010000025.1, read as the reverse complement.
ATCGATTGCACTATGCGCAGGAGTAACACCAACTGCACCTGTTCCATATGCAGAATCAACAGCACTATCACCGACAATCTGTATAGAAAGCTTTGCACCTGCAAAATCAATTTCATATTTTTTACCAATAAATTCTTTATATCGAATATCATCAGGATGAACTGCAACCGCAGTATCACCAACCTTCGTTTCAGGTCGAGTTGTTGCAATCGAAATCGGAAAATCCTTTGAATATTTAAAAGTATAAATCTTTGATTTTCTTTCTTCATACACAATCTCATCATCAGAAATAGTCGTCTGCCCTTTTGGATCCCAATTAATTATTCTGTTTCCCCGATAAATCAAACCAAGATCATACATGGTTTTGAAAGCAGTTCGTACTGCAAAAGATCTTTTTTCATCAAGAGTAAAGGCTTCACGTGACCAATCAATTGATGCACCCATTTTCTTTACTTGATTTACAATCGTATCATGACTTGCTTGAGCAAAGGCATCTACACGCTTGAGAAATTCTTCACGGCCAAGATCATGCCTTCGTTTTCCT
>JAYTHA010000024.1:0-5609 GCA_043732935.1 Candidatus Tayloriibacteriota bacterium | reverse complement strand
ACAAAAGAGTCATTTTTCATGTGGACTACATTGTACTCGTTTTAAAAAGGTTTTACAAATTTGTAATCTTTAGCTCCTTCTTTCTTTTCTGTTTCTTTTAATTTACCACGTACTTCTAATCTCTCATCCTGATATTCCCTTTCTTCAAGAAGTTCCTGTTTGCGAGTTTGTGATGCGAAATATGTTTGGGATAGATCCATTACACTGACAAATTTCCTTCATTCTATATATCCTAGAATTACCATCAGCTCCCTCGCAGACCAATATTCGAAGTCTTTGTCCTGCTTTTTGATTGAATTTAAATCATTTTGTATTTTTATAAGTACACTATTCATAGTTTTATTTATTAAAGTTAATAATGAGTAAATTAATTTCTGCTATTTTCTCATTTTTTAAAAAAAAATTATGTGAAGAAAATTTTTGTGGTGTGGTAATCTAAATTAGATACAAAAAGAAAACCGCGCAGAGGTCGTGAGACATAAGCGCGGGTTCTGAAAGTTTAACGTTGAGAATCAAACGGGCAAACTCATTGCCATTAGAGCATCCTCGACTGCCTGAAGCAGGGCGGAGAAACTCTTGTTTTGACTTTCGATATCGCATCCGGCTGCGAGCTGCTTTTGCCGATTTTCCGGCTCAGCACTATTCGCAATCATCGGTCCACTAAAAACGGAACGAAACGCCTGGATGAAACCTTCGGAAGTCTTGACAGCGACCTCGGGAGAGATGATGTTCTCATCCCAGATCACGAGATCGAACCCTTGTGCTCTCCGCATGAGAGCAATGAAACGAGGGTGATCAGGTGACTCGGGAAGAGCTTTCACTAACTCAACTGAGTAACCGCTTAATTCGAGGCCTTGGAGGATGATATCTGCAATATCGCCATCCTCGACCAGAAGAACTCTTTTATTCATACCCTACTATTATATCACATTTGACATGTGGTGTCAACTATGGCGAAATGGCTGGATTAAAGGCTTAAATAGGAGTATAAATAAAGCCTATGAACATCATTGATGTCATTCCCATATCAAAAGGAATTGGCTTAGATACCCTCTCATACTTCAGTACGAAAGAAGCTACACTCGGAGCGATTGTTGATATTCCCCTGCGCAATAAAAAGGTTCAAGGAATTGTCGTAGCGGTGAAGCCAGCGAAAGATATGAAAGTTGAAATCAAGAATGCTGGCTTCGCTTTGAAAAAAATTGAGAAATTCAAAAGCACAGAATTCTTTTCTCAGGCATTCATGAATATGACGAAAGAAATTGCCGAGTACTACGCGACAAGCGTCGGTGCTGTGCTTGATGTGCTTGTGCCGGATTATATTTTAAAAAATGTAAGTAAACTCAAGAAAATAGATTCAGAAAAAATCTCAAGTTTGGAAAGTAGGACGATTAAGGAAAAATACGTAGTTCAAGGAGATGATGAGGAACGTTATGGAACATGGAAAAGTCTCATACGCCAAGAATTCGCAAAGAAGCGATCAGTGCTTTTTATTACACCAACAATAGAAGATGCGGAGCGTTCATATGAACTTCTTGAAAAAGGAATTGAAGGATATGCTTTTATTCTCACTGGCTCGCTTACGCCTAAAAAAATCATAGAGACCTGGAATATGATCATGAAAGAGGAACATCCCGTGGTGATTATTGCTACAGGAAATTTCCTTTCATTGCCTCGTGTCGATATTGAAACGATTATTGTGGAACGAGAAAGCAATAAGACTTACAAAATCCTTCGCCGGCCATTTCTTGATATTCGACACGTAGCAGAAGTGTTTGCCGAAAAGAAAGGAATTAAAATATTCTTGGCGGATAATTTCTTGCGAGTTGAAACACTGTGGAGAGAGCATGAGGGCGAATTGGTGCAGGCTTCCCCATTCAAATTCCGATCTTTAAGTACAGCCGAGGACACACTTATAGATATGAAAATTAAAAAAACTCCGAATATCAGCTTCAAAATCCTTTCAGACGAAGTCCAAAAACTCATTATGCGGACAAAAGAAGAAAGCGAACAAATGATTATCCTAGCAACTCGACGAGGCATAGCGCCAACCACAGTTTGCGGTGACTGCCAGAATATTGTCGTTTGTAATAATTGCAGTTCGCCGGTAGTGCTTCATACGCTTGGAGAAAAGACATTCTTCATGTGCCATCGATGTGGCGAGCGCCGTTCAACAGAAGAATATTGCAAAGTATGCGGGAGCTGGAAACTTGGCGTCGTCGGAATCGGCATTGACCTCGTTGTTCAAAAAATCAAAGACAAATTTCCTGATATAACTCTATTTCAAATTGATTCGGATACTCTCGCGAAAAAAGTGCAAGGTGAAAAGACGGCAAAGGAAATTGTTCAAAAATTCAAAGCTCAGCCAGGAAGTATTCTCATCGGCACAGAAATGATGCTTCAATACCTACATGAAAAAGTTGAGAATTCTGCAATTATTTCTCTTGATTCCCTCTTTGCACTTCCTGATTTTCGTATTCAAGAAAAAATACTCTATATGCTTATTCGTATTCGTTCACTGACGACACGCCATTTCATTGTGCAAACACGCAAATCCGATGAAAAAGTATTCGAATACGGACTCAAAGGCAATATGAGTGATTTCTATCGCGGAGCATTGGATGAAAGAAAGAAATTCAAGTACCCGCCATTCACAACTTTAATTAAAATAACTCTTGAGGGCAAGAAAGATGCTATTATAAAGGAAATGGAAGAAGTGCAAAATATCCTTGATCCCTTTGAGGTTGAAGTATTTCCTGCTTTTACTCAAACTGTGAGAGGCAATCAAGTTCTGCATGGACTTATACGCATTCCTCATGATGCTTGGCCAAATAGCGACCTTATTCAAAAAATCCGCTCACTCTCTCCTACCGTCATGGTAAAAGTAGACCCCGAGACGCTTTTATAGTACATTCAATATATGGAAGATCTGTCGAACAAATCAACGATAATAGTGCAGGTTCCAGACCCTGTGCTTCGAGAATGCGCCCAAACTATCCCCACAAAAGATATTGCATCTCCTCAAATTCAAAAAGTCATTTCTGATATGAAAATTGCATTATCTACGCAAAAGGATGGCGTTGCTATCGCTGCTCCACAAATCGGTGAACCTCTTCGAATTTTCGTTGTGTCTGATCTGATTCTTAAAGAAGTTGATAAGGAATATAAAAGTATTGGGAAAGATTTGGTTTTCATTAATCCCAAAATCACTAAGCTTTCACGAGACAAGCATGATGTAGAAGAAGGATGTCTTTCAATACGATGGAAATATGGAAAAGTACCACGCTCAGTAAAAGCTACCGTGAAAGGATATAATGAACTTGGTGAGAAAGTTGGACGAGGCGCAAGCGGTATTCTTGCACAGATTTTCCAGCATGAATGCGATCATCTTGATGGTATACTTTTCACTGATACAGCATATGATGTTGAAGACGTGCCTCCTGTAGAAACTAAATAAATATGAACGAAACTACTCCACAAAATAAAATAAAAGTCGGCTTCTTCGGAACTCCAGACTACGCAGTTACAACTCTTGAAAAACTTTATCAAGCTGCAGAAAAAATAAACTGCGAAATTGCTTTCGTAGTAACGATGCCTGACAGACCACAAGGACGAAAAATGCTTATGACTCCCCCACCAGCAAAAGTCTGGGCGGAAAGTCACAATGTTCCTGTGCATCAACCAGAGAAATTACGCGATGCTGATTTTATTGAAACATTAAAAAAATATAACTGTGATGTCTTTGTTGTTATTGCCTATGGAAAAATAATTCCTGATGAGATTTTGAATATTCCAAAATACAGATCTCTCAATATTCATGGATCTCTTTTGCCAAAACTCCGCGGTTCTTGTCCTATTGAAACTGCTATTCTTACTGATCAGAAAAATACTGGGGTTACTATTATGCGAATGGACAGTGAAATGGATCACGGACCGATTATCGTTCAAAAAGAAGTTATTGTTGAACCGTGGCCGCCGACTGCAGAAGTTCTTGGTAAGGAAATTGTTGAAGTTGGATCTGATCTATTGATTTCAATTATCCCTGATTGGATCAAAGGCGTTTATCCTGAAATCGAGCAAGATCATTCACAGACTACTTATACAAAAATGATAGAGAAAAATGATGGATTAATTGACCTTAAAGACGATTCTTATAAAAACTATTTAAAAATTCAAGCGTACAAGGGCTGGCCTTCTGCTTTCTTTTTTGTAAACGATATACGAGTAAAAATAACCCAGGCTTCATTCGCAAACGGAGTTTTAACCATAGAAAAAGTCATACCTGAAGGTAAAAATGAAATGAACTATTTTGATTTCCTTAAAAATTAGTTCTTATTCGGCCAAATTCCCTTGAGAATACTTTTTATTTGAGCTCCTCCTCTTCTGATAAGTGAACGCTTCTTTGAGGTTGAAGATTTTATTTCTCGGAGAAGATTATCTCGTACTGCATCTATTGCAATATACAAATCCTCTCGCTCTTCACTTGCATAAATATTCTTATCTTTTCCAACGATATGAACTTCTGCCTTAAAAATATCTCCTTGTTTATGATGATTACTAGTCTTAGCGAGTTCTATATCGCATTGAACTGAACCATCATTCTGAAGAAATTTATCAACTGTGCCAATTCTCTTATCTACATAGTCTGATATTGCTGGTGTTAATGTGATTGTTGTGGTTTTTATATTTATATTCATGTAACAAGTATAGCAAAAAATCCTTTAATGCGCACAAGCTCTTTTTTCTTCACAAGTTCCAGAAAAAAGACTTCTACGCTTACGGATTTTTGTCTACACGTATAAATCTTCACTTTTATGTACATATCTGATAGTATACTTATGTTCTTTGTTTAAGGAAAAATAGCAATTACCTGTTCGGAACACGCATATTCGTCTGCTGACGAATTACTCTTCTCGGTCACCTTCGTGACTTGTGAAAGGCGCCTCGCAAATAATTCCTGTCTTTCCTAGGAACTATATTCCGCGATAGCTCAGTTGGTAGAGCGCCTCGCTGTTAACGAGGATGTCCCAGGTTCGAGCCCTGGTCGCGGAGCCCTAGTGACGAAACCTCACAATTTGTGGGGTTTTGTCTTTTATTGCTTGATACTTTGGAGGTTCTAACCTTCTCTAATTCGTCTTCAACCGCCTGACGACTTTTTATGAGTGTCTTCACGAAAGAATGGTAATTTACAAAGACCTTTTTGCCTTTTAGGGTGAGGTTCGAGCCAAGGCATGCGAGTATCGCTCTTTTGGCCTTATCGTCTCCTTTTTCAAACCAAATGTGGGCGTAGCAGGCGAAGTCAAAGGTCTGTTCGGTGAGGTCAATCCATTCCAAAACTTCTCTATTTTTTACTTTCAGTTCGTCTTCGAGTATCAGTTTCTTTTTCACCATTCCAACCTTGAGGGTTTGGTATTCTTCATCGGTGATTATGGCTCTCTCGCTGTTTTTCGGTGAGGTGAAGTTGAGTGTAAGTGATTGCAAATTCTTGGTTACTTCCTCAAGCTCTTTATGTTTGCCTTTAAGGACCACGGTATCACTATCGACTTCCGTCTTTCGCAGTTCGTGGAGATGCTCGATTGCCCAGTCCTTAAACTTTTCTGAAATAGTGA
>JAYTHA010000023.1:0-5001 GCA_043732935.1 Candidatus Tayloriibacteriota bacterium | reverse complement strand
TTGAATGTTGCTGTATGTGAAAAACTAGCTACATGTAGTGTAGCAGATATTTGCATTTGTGTCAAGTGCTCTGCTTTATGAAGATTTTGGAGGGTTATGGTAAAAACTGTTTTACCCATAGGACTATTTTTTTCCACAAAGTACCTATAATAACGCCACTATTATCAATTGGCATATCCTCATCTGCATGAGCACCGAGAATGCAGAGGCCATATGCTACAGCCCACGTAGAGTCTCTGAAACTCTGCTTCTCTTGAAGTCCAAGGCTTACAGCACCAATACGAGAAGGTAAGCGAAGCGCTACTTTTGCTAAATCTTCAATATTCGAAAGTCCAGAGCCTCCACCAGTAATAACAATTCCAGCTGGGAGTAATCCATTCCTTCCAATTTTTTTCAAATGAGCCTCAATCAATTCAAAGATATCTGAAAGTCTGGCGAAGATGATTTCCTCGAGCTTTTTTCGTGGATATGAACTTCCTGTAATTGCCCCAATCTTTATTTGTTCAGCTTCTTCAAGAGGAACTTTCAAACCGAGCGCAATATCATTGGTAATATCAGTTGAACCGATAGGGAATATTTCAAGCGATACAGGAATATTATTTTCAAATACAGCAATGGAAACAGTTTCTGCGCCGATATTAGCAAGAACACAGCCGGCGACTTTTTGAGATTTCGTCAGAGTTACTAAGCTTGCGGCAATAGGCGAAGCCATAACATCCTGAACACTTATTCCAGTTTCTTCAACCGCCTGGATAATGTCATTCAAATGATGTTCGAGACATGTGATATAGAGAGTTTTCACTTCAAGTTTGCTCCCCTTCATTCCCTCAGGTTTTCCGAGCGCGATTTTTCCATCAATTTTAAAATGAATCGGTATAGAATGTATTATTTTTTTATTCAAAGAGGCATTGGCAGGTATGTCTTTTTCACATTGTTCTTGAACTTTTTTAATATCGAGAGAGGTGATTTCTGAATCAGCGCGTGAAATGATCACAGAGCTCGTAGTCGTAATACTACTCAATCCAATTCCTCCAACTGAAATAAAAGCTTTCTTTACCTTTATGTCAGCTCTTTTTTCTGCTTCAGCCAGTGCGTATTTAATACTACTTACAACATCTTGAATATTCACGATATATCCATGTCGTAAGCCACGTGATTCTGATGTCCCTATGCCGAGTATTTTTGGAAATCCTTTTTCATTGCGCTGTTGGGAATCAGCAATAACCACTTTCACATGGTATGTTCCTATATCTATTCCGGTGATAATTGTTCGTGACATTAAGAGACAGAGGCTCAAATGCCGAATTGTTTTCGGAAACGAGCTTCTATACTCTCCATTGTACTACCATGATCGAATCCTTTCAAATGCGCTAAACCGTGGATAAATAAAAAACCGAAGAAATTTTCATAATCTCGTCCGAATTTCTTTGCCTCAATCTTCGTCATCTCTGGATTTATATATATTTCTCCAAAATCATCTGATAAAGGAAAGCTCAAAATATCTGTCGGCTTATTTATGTCTCTATACTGCTTATTAAGCTTTTGAATTTTTGATTTACTTACAATGACTACTGAAAGTTCATACTTTTTACCAAGCACAGCATCTTTCATAACATCAAAAGCCAAACTTGGTAGCTTGGCTTTTGTGGTGTTTATGATTTGGAAGGAGATATTTTTCATGTAAACAACCTTTCTTTTCCTGTAAAGAAATTTTTACTTTCTACTTTGAGAATCGTGATGTCTTTTCCTGCATCTTGCCCATCTTGATCAATTCCATTATTTCAGCCTTTCTATTGATAGATTTCAGAGTCTTCATCTTTGTCTTGTAATGTGAAAGACCACGCTGATTGTAGCGGAGGCTTCGAACGCGAGGGAGAATGCCAGCACCTTGTACCTTCTTAGTAAAACGACGAAGAGTACCCATGCTGTTTTCTGTGCCGTTTCTTATTATTTCTACATTTATTGCCATAGGTAGGTTATAGTAACACAGGGCATATTACTTTTCAAGTTTCTTCATATATGACTGTAAATCAGTGATCGGAACGATTTCCTGGGCATGAGTATCAGTATTTCTAACGATAGCGGTTTGTTCTACAGCTTCTTTCTTTCCCATAATGATTGAATAGGGAATATGGCTTTTTTCAACGACAGATACCTGAGCACCAAGGCGATCTCGTGCAAGAGAAAGACAGAGTGGTATTTTTACTTCACGAAGACTTTCTATAATCGAAAGGCTGAGAAGTTTTGATTCAAAACCAAGCTGTACGAATGAAGCGACAGGTTTCTTGAATTTCTTCACTTCTTTTCTGAGTGCTAGATTCTTGCTTTTAATAAGAATTGACATACCAACTCCCTGAATTTCTTTTTTGTAACCTATTTTCTTTGCGAGACCATCATAACGAACTCCGACAGCAATGATTTTTGGATCCTTACTTTTCTTATCATGATTGAGATCAATGATTGAGAATATAGTTTCAGTGCAATATTTTCGATTACCGATAAGATGATTATTTATCTTATATGGAATCTTCAATGCTTCAAGATACTCAAGAACTTCTTGGAAATGCGTTCTACTTGCCTCCGAAAGGAATTCCATTGATTGTGGTGCGCCTTCATTTATTTTTTTACACTTCTCATTTTGACAGCTCAAAAGTTCAAAAGGATCTCTCTTGAGCAATTGTCTGCATTCAGCATGCATGTCATTGATATGTTTTCTATAATAATTTGTGAGTTCTCGAGTGAAGCGATTGATGGAATCACGATCACCGATACTGTTTATCTCAACACAGATATTTTCAAAACCTTCTTCTTTGAGCATTGCACGTGCATTTTGAATGAGAATTGCCTCGGCAATACTTTTTGAACCACCAATGATTTCGAGGTCACAGTATCTGTGAAATTGTGAAGACCCCTTTTTAATTGAACCTTTGAATGGTTCTTTGAAATAAAACATAACTGGCTGAGGAAGCGCGTACATATCACCCTCATGGAACATGCGGAGAAGAGCAATCTTTTCTTCAACATGCAGAGGTAGCCGTATGCTTGAATCATCTTCACTATCTATCGTGTCACCTTCTAAGAGATTTTTTGCCAAATCCAAATCAACCTTTTTAATGTCAGGACTTTGATGAGGAATGAAACCGTAATACACAGCTATTTCACCTATCTTATCAAGGTGTTCATACGATATGTATTTCTGTTCCGAATTATTTTTTTTATTTTTTTGCATAGAATTATGATCGACTATCTGCCTGGAAAAAGGGAAATCTTTGAAAACGGAAGCAAACGAACAAATGGCTTACCAACGATAAACTTCTTCTCAAGCGGTCCCCAAGATCGTGAATCGGAACTTTGTGGACGATTATCACCCATGACGAAATACTCCGTAGGTCCCAAAGTGATATTAAAAGTATCCGATGTTCTATGTTCTTTTGTTATATAAGCAGATTCATTAATTAAAAATCCTTGAGGATTCGCAGAATTTACGATAGTGACTTTTCCATCATTCATAGAAAGATTTTCTCCTGGCAAGCCGATAATTCTTTTAATAAAATATGTTTCTGGATCTCGAGGATATCTGAAAATAATCACGTCATCACGCTTTGGATTTTCGAAATGATATGAAAGCTGGTCAACAATGAGATATTGACCTGTTGCGAATGTTGGGTCCATTGAAGCACCACTTACGATGAAGGGCTGTGCGACATATGCACGAATTGGAATAACAATAGCGAGGGCGATAAGAGTAAACTTCACAATTTCTTTCAAAAAATTCTCTTTCTTTTGTTGAGTTTGTGAAATAGTTTCAGGATTCATTAGTGCAATTGTACTGCCTAAATTCATTTGACACAAGATTTTTACTTGTGTCATACTACTCTGCATGCCATATATAATCGCAGGTTTAGGAAATCCAGGACAGGAATATGAAAATACCCGTCACAATGTTGGACGAATGGTTTTGCAATCTCTTGCTGACAAGAAATTTTCTTCAGATAAGAAATTAAAAGCGCTTGTTTTAGAAATAAAAATAGGGAAGGAGAAGGTAAAACTCGTTGCACCAGATACCTTTATGAATAATTCAGGAAAGGCTCTTGCTCCTTTGGTAAAAAGCGTGAAGGCAGCCGAGAAATTAATTGTTATTTATGATGATTTCAATTTGCCTCTCGGAAAAATACGAATCTCATTTAATAGAAGTTCAGGAGGACATAATGGTCTTGAATCAATTATTAAATCTGTAAAGACAGAAGCTTTTATTCGTATCCGAATTGGTCTTGCTCCAGAAAATGCAAAGGGTACAGCGAAGGTTCCGCATGGCGATGAAAAGATTGAGAAATTTATTCTTGGAAAATTAAAAGATGAGGAATTGAAAGAAGTTAAGAAAATGGCAAAGACCGTGGCGGAATTACTTCCGATTTTGATTAAAGAAGGAAGAGAGAAGGCGATGAGTATTTATAATGCGGGATAGGTGGGAGAAAAATAAAAAAGGTAAAACAGACTCATAATCTGCGGGGTGTTTCTTTTTCTTGAACAATTCTTGATTCCGTCTTGATAATTTCTTAATCTCCTTTTGTTAAAATTCAAGGATTATTAGTAAATTAAATAGATATGAATATAAAAAATATAGTAGATAGTGGTCAGATAGCTATATATCAAACAAAAAATGGTAAAGTCGAATTACGAGCAGACATAGAAAAAGATACAATTTGGGCTACTCAAAAAATGATCGCATCATTATTTAACTGTTCAATTGATAATGTATCATTACACTTAATAAATATATTTAAGTCTAAGAAATTAGTTGAATCTTCAGTTATCGAGGATTTCTCGGTAACTGCATCTGATGGTAAAACGTATAAAGTAAAACATTACAATCTCGATGCCATCATTGCAGTCGGTTACCGGGTAAATTCAAAGAAGGCAACCCAATTCCGTATATGGGCAACTGGAGTTTTGCGAGAATATTTAAAAAATGGTTATGCTTTACAAGAATATAAATTGAAG
>JAYTHA010000022.1:0-3514 GCA_043732935.1 Candidatus Tayloriibacteriota bacterium | reverse complement strand
ATGACGAAGCCTATTATTTTCACTTCTATCTTTGTACATTTCACCGTTTTTTATTTGTAATGCCCAAGCTTTTGCACCAAAAGTTGCAAGAGTGAGTAAGAAAAAAAGTATGACTAAGGTGAGACTTAATCTTGAAATTGGTTTTTCCAAACGGCCTTCGAATTGCTGATTATCATACTGGGGCAAATTATGAGAATCCATGAAAATCTCATCTGGAGCAATTTCTTTATTTTTTCTAATGTTTCGTCTCATATGCTATTAATCGTTTTTTAAGTATGAGGGAAATTAAAAATAAGACAATGCTGGCTATCGTGAAAATATATTGTATATTCCAGAATTCTGGCAATGGAACTCCGTAAATCGCGTCATAAATAATTCCCCAGAGGATGATTTCGAAATAGATTGGAAAATAAAAAAGTAATGCTATAGCCAAACACCAGGTAAGCCACCAATAGCCCCACATCATGCAACAAAACATGGCTATACCTATTATTATTCTCATGAGTACTTGTTTTTTCATAGGGTTCTATTTTTTATTTTTAACGAAAACTATAACCCATTTTTGTTCATATATATTTACAGGTTGTGAGAAAAGTACTGTTGAAAATGCTCGAGCTGGGTCTGCAATGATTTTACGAACAATACCAAAAACAGCATTTGAAATATCTGGAATGGTAACACTGTCACCTTCTATTATCTTCACATCACGAGGAATAACGGTTTCGAATGATCCGCCACCACGCCCGACAGCGCTTGCTTGAATATTCTTATCACTAAGTAATACCTCATACTTTTCACCATATGATGAATAAAGTTTAACTTTTGAAGTTGATTTTGAAACTTCCAATATTTCTCCTATTAAAATATTTCCAAGAGCGTATACTTTATCACCAACCACGATATTCTGATCTGTACCACTATCAAGAATGAGCGAATCATAAGCTGTGAATGGAGGTTTCTTTAAAATATATGCAAGAACAACATCCTTTGAACCACTGCGTCCAAGAGTTTCTTTTAATTCAGTATTTTCTTTTTGTAATTGAGCAATGATAGCATTCTGCGCTTCTAGTGATATTGAAGTGATGTCCGACTTATCTGCAGAACCCCAAAATGGCTTCGCTATAGTCGTAAATATTGAAGAAAGTAATCGAGGTGCAATAAAATATAGAATAATAAGCACTGCAAGTATGATAAGCACTGCCTTTATAGGTGTACTGATTCCCCTTCTACGAATACTACTTTTGAGCTCGTAATTCATCTTCATTTTGTATTAATACATCACTATACTTTTCAAGTTCTTCAAGAATAATTCCTGTTCCTCGAGCAATAGCGGTCAAAGGATCCTCAGCAATATAGACATTTATTTTCAGAGTTTCAGATAGAAGCTTGTCTAAACCTTTAATAAGAGCTCCTCCGCCCACCAAATGAATTCCTCTATGCATAACATCTGCAAGAATTTCGGGAGGAGTTGTTTCAAGTACTTCTTTTGCTGATTCAAGAAGATTATCAATTGAAGAAGCCATGGCTTCACGAATATCAGAGTCAGTAATCACTACTTCGCGAGGCAGACCAGTAATAAGATCACGACCACGAATAGTAGTTTCAAGCGCCTCGCCAGGTATTACAGCTCCAACAGCGATCTTTATGTATTCAGCAGTCTTTTCTCCAATAAGAATTTTAAATTCATTTCTAATATATGAAATGATGTCATTGTTTAATTTATCTCCAGCAATTTTGAGATTTTTTGAACGAACAATTCCACCAAGAGAAATGATGGCGATATCGGTCGTACCTCCACCAATATCAATAATCATACTTCCAATCGGCTCATGTATAGGCAATCGTATGCCAATTGCTCCAGCCATCGGTTCTTCTACGATATACACTTCTCGAGCACCAGCATTTCGTGTCGCATCACGTACTGCACGGATTTCTACATTCGTTACTCCAGAAGGTACACCGACAACCACGCGAGGTCCGAGCATTTTCTTTGAATATGCTTCTGCTTTCTTTACAAGATATGAAATCATTTCTTCAGTCACTTCGAAATCAGAAATAACCCCGTCTACAAGAGGTCTAACCGCAATAATATGAGGTGGTGTTCTTCCCAGCATATCCTTTGCTGTAGCACCGACAGCCACAACACGACCAGTTTTCTGATTGACCGCAACAACAGATGGCTCATTGACCACAATTCCATGACCACGAAGATATACGAGGGTATTTGCTGTACCCAAATCTATGCCGATATCATTTGAAAAATAAGTATAAAATTTTTTCTTAAATTCTTTCATGTTTGATTATTTCAACCGTGCCAGTTCGTCGGTCTTTTACTTCGACAGATTCAGATTCCAGGGTTTTTTCACTTATAATTATGCGCTTTGGTATTCCAATCAAATCACTATCTGCAAACTTTTCTCCAGCACGAGCGTCTCTATCATCGTACAAAACTTCTATACCCTTTTGTATAAGACGTTCATAGAGGGCATTTGCTTGCACTTTTACTTTTCCATCCTTATCCTCAATAGAAATAAGATGAATAGCAAATGGAGCAATTGACTCAGGCCAGATAAGACCTTTATCGTCAGAAAGCACTTCTGCGACTGTTCCCATCACTCTTCCAGGTCCAATACCATAACTACCCATAATTACTGGCATTTTCTTTCCGGCTTCATCAGAATAATGCAATTCAAAAGCGTCAGAGAACTTCGTACCGAGAGAAAAGATATTTCCGACTTCTACAGACTTTTTCTCAACTAAATCAGCTTTATTCACCCCTAAGTCTTTCAAAACCTCATCATTCATCACTTCTTTATTTATCGCAATCTTTTTCTTTTCATCTACAAAAATACTGTCTTCTCCAGCATCAGTAATAGTCTGGAATTCATGAGAATATTTTGAGAATGAGCCACCAGATGCGAATGTAATATATGTCGTATCACCGAGCCCAATTTTCTTAAAGATATTCACATATGCTTGCTTTGCCTTTTCGTAAAAATCATTATGAGTCTTTTCATCTTTTGTAAATGAATACAAATCTTTCATCAAAAATTCCCTACTTCGCATAATTCCACTCTTTGCACGTGTCTCATTTCTAAACTTTGTTTGGAATTGATAGACATAAGCCGGCAAATCCCTGAATGATCTCAAATATTCAGTCATAAGTTTCGTCAAAGGCTCTTCATGAGTAAAAGCTAGTCCAACTTCAGTATCATTTTTTAATTGTGTCTTAAACCATATATCAACAATAGCATCATTCCATCGTCCAGAAGTTTCCCAAATTTTCTTATCTTGAAGTGAAGTAAGAAATAATTCTTGTCCTCCAATAGCATTCATTTCATCACGAATAATTTGAACAATTTTGTTCATCACCCTTAAACCAAGTGGTAAGAATGAATACACTCCTGCCATTTCTTTATGAATAAAACCAGCCCGAATGAGAAGCTGGGCATTCTTTGATACCTCGTCTTTTGGAGCATCTTTGCGAGTCTTAGTAAAAAGTAGTGATTGACGC
>JAYTHA010000021.1:0-4365 GCA_043732935.1 Candidatus Tayloriibacteriota bacterium | reverse complement strand
GTCGCGAATGGGCAGAAGAACGCCTTAAAGCGCGCCATAGAGCCGATGATAAGGCAATAGAAGCCATCAATAGACGTCTAAAATGGTATGAGACGGATGTAGAACCAGTTCTAGAGCACTATCGTACAAGTCCTACGGTTACTTACTGTAGAATCAACGGAGAACAGTCAATTGAAGATGTAAAAAAGGATATTATGAAGGCTGTTGGACTCGAGAAGTATTTATAGTAGGGTATAGGGAATGATTTATATTAAGACCGAAAAAGAAATAGAACTTATGCGAAAAGGCGGGAAAATCCTGGCTGAGATTCTTCGTGATCTTGAAAAAGAAGTAAGAGAGGGTGTGACCGCCGCAGACTTAAATGATAAAGCAGCAGAATTGTGTAAAAAGCATGACGTCATCCCGGCATTCTTGAACTATCAACCAGCCGGTGCCCCATTTCCATTTCCAGCGTGTCTTTGTGTTTCGGTGAATGATGAAATCGTCCATGGAATCCCTGGAGGAAGGATTTTGAAAAATGGAGATATGGTAGTGATTGATATGGGAATAATTTATAAAAAGATGGTGCTTGATTCTGCGACGACGGTGATTGTTGGGGGTCTTGATAAGGCTGATATAGTCGCAAAGACAATGCTGTCTGCATGTAAAATTTCTCTTGATGCAGGAATAAGTGTTTGTAAGCCAGGAGTGAAAACGGGAGACATTGGTTTTGCAATTGAACAAGCAATGAAGAAGGCTAGTAAGGGTTATGTTTTTGAGTTTGCACAAGATCTTGGAGGACATGGAGTTGGAAAGCATGTTCATGAAGATCCGTTTATTCCAAATTATGGAATGAAGGGGCAAGGTGTCGCATTAAAAGCTGGAATGGTTATTGCAATTGAACCGATATTAAATGAAGGGAAGGGGGCGATTATGGTTTCCAATGATGGGTTTACATATAAAACCTTAGATGGAAAGCGCAGCTGTCATTTTGAACACACGGTGGCGATTACGGAGGATGGGGTTGAGGTTTTGACTGTTTAGATAAAAAAACCCCGGACGTTTTTGGCGTCCGGGGCGTAGTATCCAAATTTTTTAAAGATATATTCTCTAAAAAATTGGATTTAACAAGATAAAAGTTGAATGTGTGATGGGTAACGCATTCCACTTATTATTTGTTTTTTTGAATGTACAAAACTATCTCTCTGTTGCGACCGCCTCTTAGTGGGCGGTAATTTATCTCCTTTTCTCTCTCACACGTCGATTGTCGATTGATTCGAACCTCTGGCACTACTGCATTCATGCCTAACCGATTTTATCTTTCTATTGTTTTTGTTAGCCCGAGGCTCACTTTTTGTAAGCACTTATCCGAGCATCTACATACTAGCACATCTATATAAATCTGTCAAGTACTATTGACCAATTACATCTCCTATTTCATAATATAGCCCTAAAAATAAGGATATTTTGAATAATAAAACTCACTATGATACAATTTATAGAACATGCCAAAAAGAGAAGGACAAGAACTGACTAAGGAAGTCGCTGAAGCTCCAGAAGGAGGGCCTAAATTCCTCAGGAATATCACTTTTGAAGAGATTAGGAATAAGCAAAATAGGCTTATAGGATATAAATCAAGTGGAAACAATGTTAGAAAAATAATAAAATTCGACAATGACGGTACGAACCAGTTTCCTGTAGATGGTAAGTCATACACTGTAAGGATAGTTGAAGATACAAAACCAGAGGATCCTTTTGATGGTGAGTATATAGCTGAAATCGTAAGAGAAGATGGGGATATTCTGCACGAAGAAGCTCTAAAAGCTAAATCGTCAAGATTAAGATCAAGCCCAGACTTTCAAGCATTAGGAGAACTGATAAACGGTGATGTTGATATATCCGCAGAATACAGGATGATGACGGCACGTGCCGAAGAATTTAAAGAGCTTCAAGTTACAGAAGAAGAGAGACATCGAGCTTTCACCGGAGTGTTTTCTGGAATGTTAATGTCAGAAAGAGGTCACCAACTGGTAGATATGGCGATGGACAGAACTTTTGAAGCAGATTCAGAATTTCTCAAGGGGGAAATAGAAAGTGGAAATAATTACACAAAAGAAGTAGTGATCGGTGCTGGAGTTCACGGAGCCATCTGGTCATTAACACGACAAATGTATATTCCAGAAGACCCATCACTTACTCTTGAACAATCAGATCAAGTAGGTGGCCAATTTTCTGAACCGGGTGGGGCACTCTTTAGAAAAAACGATAGACAACGGCCTGAAAGAAGGGATGAACCTCACCTTCCAGGTACAAGACAATCTCTAACTACTTTTACAGAATTTGCCACAATCCAACCTTCTGATATTGGTGGGGAAACGTATCCTCATCAGCATACAACCTCAGACGCAGCCCGAGTGAACTTCTTTCTAAGTGGAAGAGCTGTTTTAGATGCCAAAATAGAGAAGATATATAAAAATCCTGATAGTGATTTACCTGGAAAGTATATAGTTCAGTTTTTTGATACGAAAGAAGAAAAAGTTTATGAAGTGAGAACTGATCGAGTAGTCTTTACGTCTGGTTTAGGAGAAGAAGTTGCAAAACTTAAAGATGAGCCAGCTACGAATAAAATCCTAGCGGAAGAAAAAGAAAAATTTGAAAATGGAGAAGATACGCAGGTTATGTCTTTCTCACAATTTTGCGAAAGAGCAGGAGACAGGTCGGAGGCTTTTCCAATGAAGGGGATCAAAAAATTAATTTTATCTGGTGATGGAGACAGTGCGGTTGTGGTTGCGGGTATCGCATTAGGTTACGAATCTCAGATTGGAAAGACAACAACACAATTAGACAGCGTTGAAGAAATTACATGGATCGGTCCTAAATGGCTAACTAAAGAAGAATTTATCTCTAAAGCTAGAGCTCGATATCACTGGGTAGGACTTGAGTTTCCAAGAGAGAAATTTGAAGGTTACTATGCTCGAATCAAACCGATAAAGGGTGCAAGAGCGTCAGAGCTCAGAAGGGTGGACGGAAAAATCAAGGTTATCTGTACAAGTTCTGAAGAAAAAGAAGGCGATTCAGCAAATGAAGAAGCAAAACCAAAATCTGGTAAAAAAACAAAGGAACTTGCTTTTGAAGGTGATCATTATGTCTTTGCTCACGGGTTTAAAGATGTCACAGACAATGTTATTTCAGGAGCTTCAAATGAAGTTATTACTGAACCAAGTGGAATTATAAATCGTTTTGGCGATATGTTCAGGTACCCTCATGGACAGGTATATTACAAAACTGGCAATATTAGAAAACTAGAGATTACAAGTTATTCTGAAAAAGAAGGAGCAACCTGCAGAACTGTTGATGTGAATGGCGAAGTTGTAGAATATAAACGGAAGGGTGGAAAATCTGCTTCTGAACAACTTCCAAAAGTACTACTTGATGCAACCAATATGTCGCGACTTGAAATTGGATATGGTGAAGCAATAAGATCTAATTTAGTATTAGATACTGTGAATGTCGACAATAAAAGACCTATTGCAAAACAAATGAGATCTATAGATGAGGGAGTAGATTTAGGAATATTCAAAGTTGGCCCTGCATCCCAGTTACCTTTGACATCAACTGAAAAAGTGGACTCTCCAGTCTTAGCTGCAATGGGTGAAAATACTGCCGCGATTTTTAGATATGCAGAGTACACTTCAACATTTGCCACTATGTGTGCAAGAGAGGATGTAGCTAAAGATAAAAATAAAGTGAAACCAAGGAACCTTACTGCTGCAAAAGCTCCAGTTGAAAAGATTAAATTAAAAGAAATCAAAAAGAGAGAAACCGCAGTAGACCGCTTTAATTTCTCAGTCGATAAACCTGACCGTGATAATAAACTTCCAATTAAGCTTAACACCCTCGATGGCTTAAGGTTGGTAATCGGTGCGCAGCTTGAAAATTGTGAATTTCCAGAAGGTTTAGATAGTCTTTCTTTGACTATTACACGAAATGAGGATGGGGACTTTTCAAGCGATGAAGATCAACTCCAATATGATGTCGAAAGTGATCCTAAATTACCTCTTGCATATGTACAGGTACTTAATAGGGTGTTTCAAGATCAAAGTTATGGTCAATTCATCAACAAGGTAACCTCTCTTAAGGGTAAAAATAAGCCGAACCCAGTTATTATGAATGTTCGTTTTAGAAACGGAAAGGTAGACCCAGCCGCTATTACGTATACAATCTCTAGGTAGTGATTCTCAATTTTTAATCATGATATAATACTTCAAACAGTATTATCATGAATCCTCAAGAACATTTTTCATACGACAATAAACAGTTTGCATCACCAGCCGAAGAGTTGGACTATTTACGTACAGTTGTTGCAGAACGAGAAAACACCGCCAC
>JAYTHA010000020.1:0-2691 GCA_043732935.1 Candidatus Tayloriibacteriota bacterium | reverse complement strand
CCACAAGACGGCAGGTTTAATTTTTCTTATGGAGTCTGTGCATGTGATATCAGAGTTTCTATTATACCTACTCACTACGGTGAAAATGCCGTTTTAAGAATCTTAAAGAATGAAAACACTGCACCAACTCTCTATCAGCTCGGATTCTCTGATACTGACTGCGAACGCATTACAAATGCACTTTTACAGCATCAAGGAATGATTCTT
This sequence comes from Candidatus Tayloriibacteriota bacterium, assembly GCA_043732935.1. Classification (GTDB taxonomy): domain Bacteria; phylum Patescibacteriota; class Minisyncoccia; order Phycocordibacterales; family PALSA-1337; genus CAIOGI01. The sequence goes on along the minus strand of JAYTHA010000020.1, from coordinate 2,484 downwards.
GTCACTGGTCCGACAGGATCTGGAAAAACTTCTACACTCTATTCGCTTATTTCTTTACTTACAGATAAAAATAATTCAATCATTACTCTCGAAGATCCTATTGAATACGCTATTCCAGGAGTTCGGCAAATACAAATCCATTCACGGCATGGCATCACTTTTGCAAATGGCTTGCGATCTATAATCAGACAAGACCCTGACATTATTATGGTTGGTGAAATTCGTGATACTGAAACAGCTCAGATAGCGACAAATATTTCTCTAACAGGGCATTTGCTTTTATCTACTCTTCATACGAATTCTGCTCTCGGTGCCATTCCACGACTCATCGATATGAAAATTGATCCTTATCTTGTCTCTTCGACTTTATCTTTGATAATTGCCCAAAGGCTTGTCCGTACTTTATGTCAAAAATGCCAAGGAATTGGATGTGAAAATTGTGGAAATTCAGGTTATAAAGGTCGAACAGTCATAGCTGAGACGCTTATAGTAGACGAAGAGCTTAGAAAATACATTATGTCGCATATTTCGCTTGCAGAAATTGGTCGATATGCACGAAGCAAAGGAATGCTCAGTATGTATGAAGATGGCATGGAGAAAGTAGAGAAAGGTATTACTACTCGAGAAGAAATCCTGCGAGTTGTGCATGAATAAGTTTTTTATCAAAAAATATCATGAATACAAAATATTCTTTTACAATTTCAGATCAGATTTTCTTTGCGCAAAGATTATCGTTGCTTCTTGATTCAAATATTTCTTTGACCGAATCATTATCTATTATTAGATCAATGGATATTTCGAAGACTCGCAAGAAAATCTATGAAAAAATAATTGCTGACTGTGAACAGGGAATTTCATTGTCAAAAAGTCTCCTTAATTCAAAAGTCTCATTTGATTCGCTTCTTATTACTCTGATAAAAAATGGCGAATACTCTGGTTCTTTGGTCATGACACTTTCTCAAATTGCTCAGAATCTGGAGAAAAGAAATGAGCTCAAGAAAAAAATGATAAGTACGCTTATTTACCCATCTTTCATATTCTGCGCGACTATCGGCATGGCTCTTTTTCTTGTGCTCTATATTTTTCCTAAGATAGTGCCATTACTTGGAAGTCTTAATATTGAATTACCTCTGCTTACAAGAATGGTTAAGGGTTTATATGAATATTCTGTTTTTTATGGCCTAGAAACTTTGGGAATCATTCTTTTTCTTTTTATAATATGTATTTTTCTTATTAAAAAGGTCGCATCAATTCGAAAACTTTTTCATAAAGTTCTTCTAACTTTTCCTATTCTCGGATCATATATAAAGATGAATACTCTAGGAACTCTTTGTGGCATAGGCGAAATGCTCCTCTCTTCTGGTAGATCTTTGTCAGAATTTCATTTATTTTCAGTAAGTTCCTCAAAAAACCTGCTTTTTCAATATGCTTTTGAGACTATATACACGCAATCAATTCAAGGAATTTCCTTTTCGCAATCCATGGAAGCATATCCCAAGCTTTTTTCTCGCACGATAATCGATATGTGCTCGATAGGAGAAAGAACAGGGAATTTGCCAATCATGCTTGGTCATTGCTCGAGAATATTTGAGCAGGATATTGACCTTTTTCTCAAAAGATTCTCCTCTCTCATTGAACCGCTTCTTATGATTTTCATGGGTGTGCTCGTTGGTGCGATCGCTCTATCAATAATTTTACCAGTATATGAAATTACCAATCACCTTACACATTAAAAAAGACAAAGGAAATCCAAGAGGTTTTATGGTGATAGAAATTATGCTCGCTTTTTCTCTGTTTACACTTTTTACTATTTCGATATATACGCTCAGCTTTTCATTTCAAAATCTAAAAATGTGGTCATTGAAGGAACTTATAAAACTACAGGATTCAGTTCATGCGATGGATACTTTTTTACTTACAGGATTATATAATAATTCAAGTACTACGCTATCGGCTTATGGCAATGATTCTCAATTACTATCCATAGAGCCATTTTCTATTACAAAATCAAATTTCATTGATTCATGGGGAGAATCTACTTGTTCACCTCGCATTGCTTTTGATCAATCAAAAGCAACTCTCTACTCCCAAGAAATTTTTCTAGGGACAGGAAATAATAGTACTGATATAAAAGTAAAGAATTCTATTGCATATGTGACTTCTGACTCAACTACGCAATCTCAATCAGATTTTTTCATAGTAGATGTTCATGATCCTTCAAATCCAAGTATTATTTCTTCATTGAACACTGGTCCAGGCCTGTCCGCCGTAGCCATTGCTGGTCCTTATGCTTATACAGCGAATACAAGTTCACTCTCTCAATTACAAATTATAGATATTCACAATCGTCAGCATCCTTTTGTTATTTCCCAAATTAAACTTCCTTTGCCTACGGCCTCGAGTACAGTTCCATTGGCAAATTCTATCTATTATAAGAATGGTTTCGTATATCTCGGTACTAATAAATGGGATGGGCCAGAGTTG
>JAYTHA010000019.1:0-4970 GCA_043732935.1 Candidatus Tayloriibacteriota bacterium | reverse complement strand
TCGCCAGTCTATATTTGAAGAAAACAATATTAAACCCCACTGACTATCATAATTCGTCTTACTTATGATTGCACCGGTCTGAGATGCATCTGCATATTTTACCCATGCACTAACTGTAATGTTATTCGAAACACTAATCGGTCCAACATTCACAAAATTTGAGTTACTAAAATCTACAGCTTTCCCACGTATACCAGTTGTCCATTTTTTCTGATTCAACACTCCATTGTGATTATTACTAGAACCATCAATAGTTGACGCTCCAGTACCTTCATCGAAATTCCACACACCTAATGCATCTGCGCCGAATGCTTGATAAGTATGTCCATCAAATGTCTGTCCTGCAGCTAATGTCCCCTTATCTCTCGCTCGTCCAAGAGCTGCTAGAACCACAGAAGACAATAGTCCGATGATAGAAATTACCACAAGCAGTTCGATCAGTGTAAAACCTTTTTTAAAATTAAGGTGCATAGTTCTAAACGTAAAAATGAACAATTAAAAAAATCAAAATAATATTAACAATAAAGACACCGATCATAAACTTATTTGCTGATGCTTCATCCTTAGCAATTCCCTTTTTAATCAACCAATTAGTGAGTCCGGATTTTGAAGAATTAAAACCTGCATTAGTTTTAAATTGTGCTTGATCGGTGTCGAATTGAATATTATTATCAGGCATAAAATTATATTAGCTTTCTAATGTCATTATTGTACCACATTATTTTTTGGCACTCTACCCTCTAAACAGTCAATGATGTTCTGTGTAGAGACCATGGCCATTTCGAGACGTGCTTCTTCGGTTCCTGAGGCAATATGAGGCGTTAAAACAACGTTTTTAAGCTTAGTAAGGCCTTTTGCGAGCTTTGGCTCGAATTCATACACATCAAGTCCTGCGCCCTTTATAACACCATTCTCCAATGCTTCAACAAGAGCATTCTCATCTACCACAGGACCGCGGGAGGTATTGATAATGTATGCCGAAGATTTCATAAGCTTAAGTCGAGCAGCATTTATTAGATGATGTGTTGAATCAAGAAGCGGAACATGAATAGAAATAATATCAGCTTTTTGCATAACTTCTTCTACTGTGGGACAAAAAACTGCACCGAATTCTTTTTCAATTGATTCATTTCTTTTGACATCAAAATAAATAATATTCATTCCAAAACCAAATTTACCTTTGTGAGCGACATTACCCCCAATTCTGCCAGTTCCGATAATTCCAAGCGTCTTTCCTTCAATTCTATCTCCATGAAGAAGCATTGGATCCCAACCATTATATTTTCCAGCTCGCATATATGCATCACCTTCAACCACACGACATGTAAGAGCCAAGATAAGAGCCCAAGTATGCTCCGCCACACGTTCAGCGCCTCCACTTGGCGTATTGGTCATGTATATATTTCTTTTCTGTGCTTCAACAATATCTAAATTATTAAAACCAATTGCAAAATTGGAAAATATTTTTACTGTTGGTGCAGCATCCATAACCTCAGCATCTACAATATCCGTCAAAAGAGTCAGGACTGCATCATAGTCATTTCTTCGTAAGACTTTTATAAGTTCTCTCTTAGTCAACGGACGGTCCTTCGAATTTATATCAACTTGATAGCCTTTTTCCATAAGCATTCGTATACCGACTTCTGGAATTTTTCTTGTTATATATACCTTTTTCATTATATTTTATTAAATAGTCTTAATTTTTCTTCAACAACTTTCTGCATCGCAGTACGTGCACCTTTCAGATATTTATAAGGAGCAATTTGGTCAGGATCTTCTTGTAGAGATTTGACAAGTCCAGATCGAAATGCCACACGAAGTTCTGTATTGATATGAATAATCGAAATTCCAGCAGAAATTGCCTTTTCTATATCTTCTTTTGAATTTCCAGATGCACCATGGAGCACAAGAGGAATTCCAACTGACTCTGCGATTTCTTCCATCCTTGAAATATTTAATGCCGGCTCACCACCCTTTACAATTCCATGAATATTTCCGACAGCTGGAGCGAGCATATCTATACCAGTCTTTTCTACAAAATCTTTCGCCTCTTCAACTGTAGTAATTCGACCTGCTCCCTCTGGAACAGCATCGAGAAGCTTCGAAGATTTACCGATAAAGCCGATTTCAGCCTCAATTAAAATATCTGCATTTTTTAATCGTGCATATTCAACACATTTTTTCGTCAAAGCAGTATTTTCTTCAAATGAAAGTTCAGTACCATCAAAAATAACCGCATCATAACCCGCATCGACAGCTTCTTTAACTCTTTCAAAAGAATATGTGTGATCAGCATTGAGAAAAACCGCTTGCCCTGTAGATTCTCGATACGTTTTTACCATTGAGGCAATTTCTCTGACTCCGATAAAATCTCTCTCACCTTCTGATACTCCGATAATCACTGGAACATTGATTTCCTTCGCTCCGAGCACAACAGCCCAGAAGCCATCGCTATTCGAAATATTGAAATGTCCTACAGCCCTTCCACTTTTTCGTGCTTCATCCACAGTTTGCTTCAAATTTTTCATGCTATAATTCTACCATATATGTTTGATAAAACTATTGATTTTTTGGCAATTGGAGATATTACTACGGATGCCTTTATTCGTATAAAAGAAGCCAGCGTTCATTGCAAAATAGACACTGAGCGATGTGAGCTCTGTATGAAATTCGGTGACAAAGTTCCTTTTGAGTATGTGAAGGTTATATCTGCTGTAGGAAATTCTGCAAATGCTGCTGTTGCTATCTCACGGCTTGGGGTGCGTTCGGCACTTGTCGCACAGATTGGTGATGATAAGAATGGCGAGGATTGCAAAAATGGATTGATTGCGGAAAAAGTTGATACGCGATATGTAAAAGTGCACAAAGGGATGCCTTCAAATTATCATTTCGTACTTTGGTATGAAGTTGATAGGACAATTCTCATAAACCATATTGAATATGATTACAAATTCCCAGAAATCAAAAAAACTCCAAAATGGGTATATCTCAGTTCACTTGCTTCTAATACAAAAGAATATCATCATGAAATAACAGAGTACTTATTAAAAAATCCTGAAGTGAAACTCGCCTTTCAGCCTGGAACTTTTCAAATTAAATTAGGAATCAAGGAATTAAAAGATATTTACAAAAGAACAGAAGTATTTATTTGTAATGTAGAAGAAGCTCAAAGAATTCTTCATACGGAGTCACGGGATATTAAAGTCCTTCTTGCCGAACTTCATGCCAATGGTCCGAAGCTCGTTCTTATAACTGATGGTCCAAGAGGTGCCTATATGCTTGATGGAGACCATTTCTACTTTATGCCAATATATCCTGATCCAAAACCGCCCGTGGAGCGCACCGGCTGTGGCGATGCATTCTCTGCTACTTTTGTTGGAGCACTTATGCTTAATAAAACTCCTCTGGAAGCTCTCATGTGGGCTCCTGTAAATCCTATGTCAGTTATTCAATATGTTGGTGCACAAGAAGGTCTTCTCAATCTAGAAAATATCGAATGGTGGCTCAAGCAAGCTCCTCCCGAGTATAGGCCGAAAGAAATTTAGTCTTAAACTCAAAAAAAGTCCCCTCAAGCATGGATTGTCTAATTTCTTTTACGAGATTCACAATAAAATAAAGATTATGGATCGAAGCGAGCGTAGCAGCGAGCATTTCCTTTGCTCGGAATAAATGTGATAAATAGGCAGAAGTATAGTGAGTGCAGGTATAGCAAGAACATTCAGAATCAACCTTAGTAAAATCTTCTGTATATTTTGCATTGAGAATGTTGATCTTGCCGTTTCTTGTATAAAGACTTCCATTGCGGGCAATTCGTGTCGGCGTCACACAATCAAAGGTATCAATTCCGTTTTCAATCCCACCAAAGAGATCAGTAGGCTCACCAATACCAAGAAGGTGACGTGGCTTCCCTTTTGGTAAAACATCATTAACCCAGCCGACAGCCGTATAAATATCCTCTTTATCAAATGACCCGCCAATTCCGAACCCATCAAAATCCATAGCTCCGATTGTCTTTGCGCTCTCTTTTCGTAAGTCCTCATAACGTCCACCTTGTACAATTCCAAAGAGTGCCTGAGATGCTCCATTATTTTTCTGATGATATTCGAGGGAACGCTGTGCCCAACGATGCGTTCTATCCATTGCTTCTTTCTGATATTCGTAGCTTGCATGTGGTGAGGTGCATTCATCAAAAGCAAATATAATATCCGCGCCGATGTTGTGCTGGATTTCCATTGATTTTTCCGGAGTGAAGAAGTGGGTACTGCCATCTATGATGGATTTGAACTCAACCCCTTCTTCAGTTACCTTCGCAAATTTCTCTACTTGCTCCTCATCTCCTCGTCCCACTTCTGTATTCCTATCAGCAATTTTTGAAGCATTATTGTTGAATGCTGCACCGAGCGAAAAAGCTTGGAATCCTCCTGAGTCAGTAAAAGTTGGTCCATGCCAATTCATAAAGTTGTGAAGCCCACCAGCTTTTGCCAATCGCGCATCACCGGGTTGGAGATAAAGATGGTAGGTATTTGCAAGTACCGCTTGGGCACCGAGATTACTGACTTGTTCTGGAGTAAGGGCTTTTACGGTAGCTTTTGTTCCCACAACGATAAAAGCCGGAGTCTGGATCGATCCGTGCATTGTATCTATTGTGCCGACACGACCACGGCCGTTTCCGAGCTCTTTTTCTATTGAAAACTTCATATATTAAATGATGATAACATATGATACAATCATTTCCATATATGAGCGAAAAAGAAATAAAAGATAATATTGAAGAGCATATCGGTGAAATTAATAACGAATTTAAAAGTGGTTTTGATTTTTTAAAAAAATATCCAAAATCTGTAACGATTTTCGGTTCATCACGACTTACTTCAGCAAGTTCTCATTACCACGATGCGAAGAATTTAGCTGAGAAAATTGTAAAAGAAATAGGATATTCAGTTGTAACTGGCGGAGGACCTGGAATTATG
>JAYTHA010000018.1:0-7241 GCA_043732935.1 Candidatus Tayloriibacteriota bacterium | reverse complement strand
TTTGCAATCTCTGGATCTGAATTCGTAGAAATGTTCGTAGGAGTTGGAGCTAGTCGTGTACGAGATTTATTTAAAATGGCAAAGGAAACTGCGCCAGCTATTATTTTTGTGGATGAAATCGATGCCGTCGGACGAGTTCGAGGAACCGGCGTTGGTGGAGGAAATGATGAACGCGAACAGACTCTCAACCAAATACTCGTGGAGATGGATGGATTCGAACCGAATGAAAAGGTGATTGTCATGGCTGCTACGAACCGCCCAGATGTTCTTGATCCAGCTCTTCTTCGCCCAGGACGCTTCGATCGCCGAGTAACTATTGACCTGCCTGATAGAAATGACCGTGAAGAAATTCTCAAAATCCACTCAACAAAGAAACCTTTTGCAGAAGATGTCGCACTTAAAGTCATTGCGGAAAGAACCCCAGGATTCTCTGGTGCCGATCTTTATTCACTTATGAATGAGGGTGCTATTCTTGCTGCTCGTGAAAATCGTACAACGATTGCTCAATACGATCTTATCCGTGCTATCGAAAAAGTGATGCTTGGTCCAGAACGCAAAAGTCACTTACTTTCAAAAAAAGAAAAAGAAATCACTGCGTATCATGAGGCAGGGCATGCGCTTGTTGCCTCAGTTCTTCCATTCGCAGATCCAGTTCACAAAATCTCAATCATTTCTCGAGGACGTGCAGCAGGATATACACTCCATCTTCCACTTGAAGATAGAAAAATGCAAAGCAAGAGAGAATTCCTTGATGATATCGCAGTATCACTCGGCGGATACGTGGTAGAAAAAATGATGTTTAATGATGTCACCACTGGCCCATCGAACGATCTTCAGGTTTCAACTGCTCTCGCACGAGATATGGTTACAAAATATGGAATGTCAGAAAAAATCGGCGTACTCGCACTCGAAAGTTCTGGTGGACGAGCAATGTTTGGAAAAGGGGTTGAAGATAATGGCTACTCACAAAAAATAAGTGCAGATATTGATAGCGAGGTTGCTCGTATCATGAGTGAAGCTTATTCAAAAGCTGAAGAGATAGTTACGAAACATAAGCCAGCTCTAGATGCCATTGCTCGAAGACTGATCGAAATTGAAAACCTAGAACGTGATGAATACGAATCCATCATCATTGCTCACGGAATCCAGCCTAAGAAGAAGTTAGATATTGAGCACTCCATTTAGTTTTTGACAAAGGTAAACCATTGAATTATAATTACTATATTATAATCTATTAGTTCATTTAATGTGGCAAGATACAAAGAAAAATCTCAAGCAATTGCATTACGAAAGAAGGGATATAGTTATTCTCAAATAAAAGAAAAGCTGGGAATCGGAAAGGGTACTCTGAGCGAATGGCTGAGAGATTATCCGCTTTCTGAAAAAAGAATTCAAGAATTAAAAGATAACAATCCTCGCCGAATAGAAAAGTATATAAATACGATGAGGAAAAAGCGGGAAGAGAAATTTTCCATTGCTTTTGAGAAGGTTAAAAAAGACGTTGGGAATATAAGTGATCGGGAACTATTTATAGCAGGATTTTTTCTATATTGGGCTGAAGGAGGGAAAACAACTCATAATAATATAACTTTAACGAATACTGATCCATCAATGCTAAAAGTATATCTAAGCTGGCTAAAATTATTAGGTATATCTAAAGACAAATTAAAGATAAAATTGCACCTATATAAAGATATGGACGAGAATAAAGAAATTTCATTTTGGAGTAGGGAATTGGGTATCGAAAAGTCGAAGTTCCATAAAACATGGATTAAAAATTCCAAAATGACTGATTTAACTTATAAGAATAACTTCGGTCACGGGACATGTAATATCATTCTTAATAATACAATAATGGCAACTTATGTGTTGATGGGAATCAAATTTGTTGCTAATGTAGTAGGTACTAGTAAATAGTTTAATTGCGCCCTTAGCTCAGTTGGTTAGAGCATTCCGCTTATACCGGAAGGGTCCTTGGTTCGAGTCCAAGAGGGCGCACCATACATATGGAATTTATTTTGATACAAAAAGTTACAGCGGGCATTGTTATTGGCGTATTTTTTATTGGAAGATATATATGGACAACCATGACTGGTAAAAGAAATAAAACCGTCGTTGGTAAGGAAATAATCAAAGGTAGATTTCTAATATCTGTCTTTGTTTGTGTAATCTTTCCTCTGTTAATTATTTTTAATATGTTTCATTTATTTGATGCAGCTCATATTCTAAGTTCAGCGACTATTGTATAGGAGTCTATCTTATTTTGAACAGTTGGTTTGTTATATTGATGATACTTGTAATCCTATTTATCAAAAAAGTTATTTCAAATGAGGATAAGTATCTACTAGAAAGGTTTGGAAATGAATTCGTCGAGTATAAGAAAAAAGTTGGCATCATACCTTGGTTCTAATATTTTTTCCAAAACACAAAACTTGATTCCACAAGAGTGTCTTATTTTTTCTGCATGCTATCATAGCAGTAAATTTAGCCTAATTTAATATAAAAATAACATGAATAAAAAAACTAACATAGCAATTTTTGAAGGGAAGGGAAGGGAATAAGGAAACTTTGGGATGCAGATAAGGAATTGTGGTATTTTTCTGTGGTGGATGTTGTGGCTACACTTACCAATAGTGATAATCCACAAGTGTATTGGAGAGTATTGAAAAAACGTCTATTAGATGAAGGTTCAAGTGAAACCGTTACAAAATGTAACGTGTTGAAAATAGAGGCTCCTGATGGAAAAATGAGGGAAACTGATATGGCGGACACTGAAACGCTACTCCGTCTCGTACAATCAATACCCTCACCTAACGCAGAACCTTTCAAGCTATGGCTTGCACGGGTCGGGTATGAAAGGCTTGAGGAGACTGCTGATCCAGAACTCGCTATCAGCAGGGCATTGAAAATATATCTACAGAAAGGATACAGCCAGTCCTGGATCAATCAACGCTTGAAAAGTATTGAAATAAGGAAAGATTTGACTGACGAATGGGAACAGCGAGGGGTCAAAGAGGGATTGGAATTTTCCATACTCACAAATGAAATCACAAAAGCTTGGACAGGACTTACAACAAAGGAATACAAGAACCTCAAAGGTTTAAAGAAAGAAAATCTAAGAGATAATATGACGAACCTCGAACTCGTTCTGAATATGCTCGCGGAAACGGCTACCACAGAAATTTCAAAGAAAGACGAACCAAAGGACTTTGATGAAAATAAGAAAGTGGCTAGAAAAGGAGGAACTGTCGCTGGGAATGCCAGAAAAGAAATAGAAGAAAAAATAGGTAAAAAAGTTATTACAGAAGATAATTTTAAGAATACAAAGACAAAATCACTCAGATAAATTCTCTGTTATTCCCAATGCTTCGCATCCTCCTTTCGTAATTCCAATTGTTTTTTTATTTCCGGATATTTTTTGAATGCAGAATCTGTCGCAATCATTTTCTGTGCCTCAGTTCGGGCAGCCTCAACCATCTTTATATTTTGAAGTGCTTCCATAGCGATATCAGAAACACCCCATTGCTTACCTCCCGAAAGTTCTCCTGAACCGCGGAATTTGAGATCGTATTCTGCAAGCTCGAAACCATTTTTTGCAGTTCTGAGTGCCTGAAGACGTTCAACTGTCTTGTCTGATTTTGTTTCAGCGAAAATATAACAATATGCCTGATGATTTGAACGGATGACACGTCCTCGAAGTTGGTGAAGTTGTGCAAGACCGAATCGTTCTGCACCCTCAATAATAATTACAGTTGCATTGGGAACATTCACGCCGACTTCTACTACAGACGTGGCGCAGAGAATATGGATTTTTCTAGCTTTGAAATCCAGCATCACCTTATCTTTCTCAGCCGGTTTCATCTTGCTGTGAAGAATGCCGATTTCATATTCTTGAAAAACTTTTTCTTTGAGTCTCTTCGCTTCTTCTTTGACTGATTTGGCATTGATTGCCATTTCCTTATCTGGATCTGGTTCATTGATGCGAGGACAGATGACATAGGCCTGGCGGCCAGCCTTTAATTCTTCATGAATTTTTACATAGACCGCATCACGCTCATTCACTTTTACAATTTCGGTAATGATCGGCTTTCGTCCATGAGGCATTTGATCGAGAAGGGTAAGGTCAAGATCACCGTAAATAGTCAGAGCAAGGGTTCTAGGAATCGGAGTAGCAGTCATTGAAAGAAGATGTGGGGCTCGTGCAAGACCGTCTGCGTCTTTTTGGACAAGAGTTGCGCGCTGTTTCAAACCGAAGCGATGCTGTTCGTCTATGATAACGTAAGCTAAGTTTTTAAATTTAACTGCTTTTTGAATGAGCGCATGTGTTCCGATAAGAATTGGAATTTCACCATTCTCAACCCATTTGAGAAGTTGGGTTCGAGAGATATCTGTCCAACCTTTCGGATTAAGTTTTGATGGGAATTTTCTACATCCGCTTCCAGTGATAAGTCCGACTTGGACTCCAAGGTATGCGAAATATTGAATAAAAGATTCGAAATGTTGTGTGGCGAGGATTTCGGTAGGGCACATATAGGCTGTTTGGAGATTACCGAATTTTCTACCTTCGGGCACGGTTGTTACTATCGTATAAGCTGTTGCCGCCGCCACTGCGGTTTTTCCAGAACCTACATCTCCTTCAAGAAGTCGTGACATAGCATGACCTTTTTGAAAATCTTCTATGATAGTGGCGATAGAGGTTTGCTGAGCCGTTGTGGCCTCGAAAGGAAATCTCTTTATGAATTCCTGGAGATTTTTTTCATTCGGTTCAATAGTGAATGCTGGATTTTTTTCGTATTCTTTTCGTGTCAGCTGTTTTTCTAGTTGAATTAAGAAAACTTCTTCAAAGGCAAAGCGTTTGCGAGCGGTGTCGGCATCCTCTTGTTTCATTGGTGTGTGAATCCAGATGAGAGCAGTCTTGAGACTTGGTAAACTATATTTTTTTAAAATTTCTTCAGGTATTGGATCGATTATTTCATCAAGAATTCCGTTTTTGAAAATATCGATAATCTTGTGATACAGCCAGTTAGAAGTAATGCCGCGCGACTCCGGATAAACTGGGTAGAGTGTGTGAGCTTTTCCATCATTACCAAACAATGAATCACCAACTCCAGTTGGTAATTTATTAACCACTTCAATTTTTGGATTTGAAAAATATAATTCTTGAGTCTTTTTTCTTTCTGATATCTTTCCTTCAATTCTTACAAGCGCATCTTCAGGGGTCATTTTTGCAAGATAGGGTTGATTGAACCATACGCAATGAATCTTTCCACTGTCATCTTCAACCCAGGCATCCGCCATGGCTATATGTGTTTTGAAACCCTTGCTTGTCTTAAGTTTTGTTATTTTTCCAAAGATAACAGCGATGTCACCTTTGCCGAGCGTGACAATGTTTCTCGTCTCTGAGGTGTCACCGTAGCGGGCAGGGAAATGATAGAGCAAGTCATGTACAGTTTCTATACCAAGCTTTTTGAGAGCGATTTTCTGAGGAGGTATAAGGCGAGCATTATCAGTGATGAGAGAGGTGATGGTGAGGGGCATGGGGTAATTGTAGCTCACTAGAGCCATGGGAGAGTATTGACATATACCTATAAAAGGTGTATAATAGTATAAGTTAAATAAAGCTCATTTATAACCTACTTGCGAGATTCGCCATAGCAGAAAGCGCCTTGAATCCTGATTTTAATTCAGATTAGGGCATTCTCCGCTATGGCGACACAGACCTGTTTAGCCTTACCTACTACAAACTAACTATTGCTAGGAATAGTGCAACATAGGAATACCTATGAGCAATACAGCACTGTGGAGTCAGGCCACTCACACCCTGACGCTGATCGGACAGCAAGATCCGAGTTCTGAACACATCAAGGAACTGCACGACGGTCGGCTCACCGACCTTTTGAAAGCCATCCAGAACGGAACTTTGCCTGACCGTGAGGTCACGCGGAAGTTCTATGGTCTGGGTCCCGTCATCCCAGAACCTATTGACTGCAACATCCTGCCGCAAACACCGAGTTGGGCAGACCAGAGTAATCCCATCGTAAGGCATACTCCTGGCGGTATCATTGATCCATCCAAGCTCATTGCCGCCAACGTCTTTGCCGATGGAGACGACGTGCTTGAAGGGGAAGAATTCATGAAGCGGGCACAGAAGCCTGATTCTATGAACGCCTGTGCGTTCGACTTCTACTCCAAGCTGGAGAACTGGAAGTATATTCCGGAGGGTGTTGACGTTCTTGTCTTCGCGAATACGATGTTTCGCGACTCGGACGGCCGCCACTGCGTGCGGTGTCTCTGTCGCAATGGTGCGAAGTGGGTTCAGGGCTGCGACTACGTTGGCGCCTGGTTCAGTCGCTCCTGTCGTGTCGCTCGTCTCGCAAGTTGAACTAGGACCTTGGTTACTTAGGTTTTTTTGAACCTTCGACCTTAGTCCTTCTCGGCAATTTTTGCCAAACGTATTCCAAAACGTGAACAATGGAAGCCTCGAGCATTTTGCCCGAGGTTTTTCTTTTACATTTTGTTATACTACAAACGGTAGTAGGTTAATATGTAGTTGACTAAGGTTTTCTACGACCGAACCCAGTATCCACACATTTGGAATGTTTCTGATCAAGGTTTGAAACAGAATGATGTGTGAAGAAACTTTATAAAAAATTAAGATACTTGGTATATTTCACTAAGAAATTATGATTTCAAATTCGATACAGCCTTGAGAGTATTCAAAGGGCAGTGCTATAGCAGGTGAAGTGCACATTTTCGCAACTCGAACGGCAACCACTACGTGCGGTATCTCTATCGCAATGGTGCGAAGTGGATTCAGAACTACAACTACGTTGACAACAGGTTCAATCGCTACTGTCGTGTCGCTCGTCTCGCAACTCTCTTCATTTCTCTCCCGACTCCGGTCTGGAGAGTTTTATTTTTCCTGATTTTTATGTACCTGACCATACCAACCCCCAAGCATTTTTCCTATCTCATGCAATGGAGTCGATAGAGCTATATATTTTTTGATGCCTAAACCCCCTGATTCATATAAAACCATCAAAAGGATTTTTAAAGATGTGCAAGCTTTCCAGTTGAGGCTCATGGATAATATTCTCAATCTTCATTTGGACTTGAAACATAAAATATATGTTCACAAAGGCTATGAAGCATTTACTATTTCTGATCCAAAACCAAGAAATATTCATAAAGCAAGTGTCAGAGACCGGATACTTCATCGTGCAATCTATATCAAACTGTAT
>JAYTHA010000017.1:0-3191 GCA_043732935.1 Candidatus Tayloriibacteriota bacterium | reverse complement strand
ATACATAAACCCTCCTAAAAAATAATATGCGCAAATCAACCCTCACAATCCTGATTCTCCTCATCCTAGCCCTGATCAGCGGAGGGGTTTATTATTTCTACTTCTACAACAAGACTTCAGGCACTGACGAAGTAGATATAACTCAGCAGTCTGGTTTCTCTCCATTTGGTCGCGGAACAATTCAAGATACTCCGAGAGGGCAGGGTGAGACTGCAACAAGGACAGATACTCCAGCAGTAGTAAATAATACCCCGATACAGCTTCCAAAACTGCGTCAATTGAGTATAGTTCCAATTGCAGGTATGTCTGCTAGTACAACCAAGATTAAGACGGGGCTCGCAAGCACATCTGTAAACGCAACCATTGTGAGGTATGTAGATAGAGGAACAGGACATGTATATCAAGCAAATGATATAACTGCCAACATAGATAAAATATCAAACACAACATTACCAAAAATCTACGAGGCATATTGGAATAAGAATTTAAATAATCTCGTTTTAAGGTATCTAAAAGAAAACTCAGATTCCATTACAAATTTTTATTCAGAGATCCGATCAGTAGCGAGTTCAACAGCCTCCTCAACAACTCCGTTTGAAATAAAAGGGAAATACCTTTCACCTAACATACGACAAGTAGCTGTCGCTCCAACAGGGGATAAGATATTCACATGGAATGTAGAAAACAATATAGGAGTGGGTTATATTTCTTCTTTTGATGAAAAAAATAAAACAAAAATAATTGATACCCCGATCACTGAAGTGAATATCGACTGGCCAGAAAATTCTACAGTCACCATAACCACAAAAGGGTCTGGTGCGACATTGGGATATGCCTATAGCATAGATACGAAGAGCGGTGAAATGAAGCAATTAATGAAAGAGGTTCGTGGTTTATCAATAGAGATGAGTAGAGATGCAAAGAGGGTTCTTTATTCAATAGGAACTAATACCATAAAAACAGGGTTACTCAATTTAAAAGATAATTCTGTAAGCCAAATTATATTCAAGACTCTTGCAGATAAATGCATATGGAGCACTATCAGAAAGAATGAGGTATATTGCGCAGTACCGACAGAAATCCCTGATGGACTCTATCCGGACGATTGGTACAAAGGAAAAGTGTCCTTCGTAGATCAAATATGGCATCTTGATACCACAACAGGTGAAGTTCACCTACTAGCAAATCTCCTTATGCTATCAAATCAACTTATTGATGCGCAACAACTTACCCTTGATCCGAAAGAAAACTACCTTTATTTCGTAAATAAAAGAGACCTTACTCTCTGGTCACTCGATCTCAATCAATAGAAAAGATCGGTAAGAACTTTTCTATTACAGAGGCTGATGCTTCTTGAGATGTCTTCTGACAACTAACTCTTGTCCTAGAGTAAATAAACTACTAACTGTCCAATAAAGCGCCACGACGGCAGAAATTTTATATGAGATGAAGAAAATCATCACTGGAAAAATATACTTCATATTTTTCGTCATATTCTGTGCCATATCCATTTGTGAAGGCTTCGCATTCGGATCCTTCGGTGTACTCACTGATGCAACAGAGAAGTGAAGTTGTAGGAATTGTGCAATGGAAGCAAGAACAGAGAGAGCAATACTTCTGACACTAATATCAAAAAGTCCTAGAAAATGCATGTTTATCGTCGGAATATGAACAAAACTATAGAGAAGCGTCGTATTTACAACTGGAAGACCTGAACGAATAAAAATAGAATAGAGAGCATAGATGATAGGAAGCTGGAGGAAGAGAAAAAGAAAACTGGAAAATGGATTGACCCCTTTTTCTTTGTACAAAGCCATAACCTTTAAAGCTTGTTGCTGCTTATCAGGAACTGTTTTCTTAAGATTCTCAAGTTCGGGCTGAATTTCTTTCATTCTCACTTGAGTAACAACCGACTTCTTTGAAAGAGGGAAAAGGATGAGCCGTACGATGATAGTAAATATGATCACAGCAATACCTGCATCCATCCAAGGAAAAACATCGATAAGGTAAATAAGCCCATTATAAAGAGGGTGAAAAATGAAAGTATTATATAAATATGACATGGACTTAATTCTACTTTAAAAGACCTGATTTAACAAAGATTTTTTCTGTTTCTTCAGCAAGTGGCTCAAAGTGAGCCTTTTCTGATCCAACCTTCATCACAATTACGACATTCTTACTCGCAATAATTCTTTTTTCGAGTTTCTTGATGATTGAATACATCCTTCTTCGTATCTTATTCCTTAGAACTGCTGTTTTTGCCACTTTTTTAGGTACAGAGACACCAAAATGACTTGATCCTTGAGCACTCTTGACCCTTACAACAGAAAAAGTACCATGAAAGGTACTTCCTCCAAGTATCACCTCCTTAAAAAGAGTGGTGGATAGTCTTTTTTTGCTTGAAAGCATGTTATACCGCTATTTTCTTGCGTCCTTTTGTACGTCGGCGCTTCAAAACATTGCGTCCTCCTGGTGATTTTGTACGAACAAGAAAACCGTGGGTCTTCGCGCGCTTTCTTTTCTTTGGTTGATATGTAAATGACATAGTGGAGATACTATACATTACAGTGAATAAAAATTCAAGAGAAGTCGCGTTTTTAGCGAGAAAAATAGTTCTCCACAACTTATCAACATACTTATAAGATTTCCACAAGTTTGCTAATTTATAAACAAGTATATAATTACCCTATTATATTTTATCTAAAAAAATTATTAACTACATGAAAGACTATATTGAATTATGGGATCGAGCGCTCGTTGAGATAGAACTCGCTGTGTCTCCTGCAAATTTTTCAACATGGTTTAATGGTACATATATCATAAAAAACGAAGAGGGGGTTATATTTCTTGGTGTTCCTAACCCTTTTATTCAGGAATGGCTCTTCAAAAAGTTTCATAATGTCATTTTAAGGACATTAAGACAGCTTAATGAGCAGGTTAGAGCATTGGAGTACGTAATTGTTAAGGATGCGGAGAAAAAGAAGGAGGAAGAGAAGAAAAAAGCTCATGCAAGTCCCACTATTTCTATGCCACTTCAGGATTTTTATATAAATAAGGAAGATAATCTTAATCCGAGATATATATTTGATAACTTTGTCGTCGGACCATTCAATGAATTGGCTAATGCTGCGTCAAAAAATGTAGTCAAGAACCCTGGCGTCGCTTACAATCCATTATTTATCTATGGAAAC
>JAYTHA010000016.1:0-1815 GCA_043732935.1 Candidatus Tayloriibacteriota bacterium | reverse complement strand
TACCGTCAAGTGCCTTATTTTTTGTATTTTGTTTTGGAAGTACGTCCATTAGTACCGCACAACATCATCACACAGATGGATCATCGATGCCGAGCTACCATCATTCACAACTAATCCAATAAAGAAGGCTTTCTTGCATTGAAAATTGATCCTGATTAGTCGAAGTGTCTTCCATTTGAAAACGCAGCGTCTCGCAATTTCGCTGGTCATCTTTTTCTGAATCCGACTTTGTAAAACCTCCAAGAATTTCTGTAGCGGTGAGATCCATGGCAATTTACTCGCTAGCAGTCGTCTTATAGATCATTCCGTTACAGCACCTTACAGTTGAATACGTCTACAAAGAGAATATCAGTGAAAGTTTCGGAAGGATATCACAGCGGATCTAAAAATACAGGGATTCGAAAAATATTCAGAATGAAGGCGGTCGTCAAAGCTTACAGCCTAACCGTTGACTATTGTGCTTTCATGGTAGCCATAGTCGTTGTTTGTCATAGTGTCAATGCTGGTAATACTAACTATCAATGGAGTGCGGAGGAAATTGCAGAAATTTTGAATGGAATGCCGCGAGCGATGCACCCGAACTACCATGTGAATCCCGTGGCATTGAAGCAAGGATCGATACTATTCAAAAGGCACTTATCAAAGTGGGGCATAAGTGCGATAGAAATGTATCAGGAAGATAAGAAATCATGCGAATTTTTCGATCTGGGAGAATCTAGGAGAAGCATAGAGATGAAATTTGGGACATATCGATGTCTTAGTGAGGAACAGAGTGACAGTGAAGTTTTGGATGAAATTTTGAAAGTCCGAGATAAACTTCTGTTGCTGGGAGGGTTTGAGAAGTCAATTCATAGCACACCCTGTTCAGTATTTGGTACATTATACCTACCATTGGCTAAAAATTCATCACCAGTGAAGGAATCTCCAAAGTCACCTCCAACATATGCTAGTCAAGCATCAACAAATGAGAGTCAATTTATGACAAAGCAATTTAAAGTGAGAAAATCACCTCATAAACTTGGATCTAGAGCAATATACAATAGTACCAAAAAAGTCCTCTTTTCTGCAGTCGAATCCTTTGGGGACAAAAATGCACTGTTTTATCTGGAATCAGCAGTGAAGAAACTAAAGAAAAGAAATAGAAATGAATTTGAAGAATGGGATATTAATAATAATGAAGAAGACGAATCTGGTGAAGAAAGTGACGAAGACGTAAAAGTTACAAGCCTTGAAGATGAAGATCGAGTTGTTGATGCAGCATCAAATTTTGCTATTAAAGACATTACATTTTCAGAAGATGACAAAAAAGAAATTCTAGCTCTGTTTCAAGTGGTTCTGGAAGTTGCTAGAGAAAGACATTTAAATAAATGTGAAAGATTAGCTGCAATAACAACAGTATCGCTCTTGAAAGAAAATGTGTATTACTCAAAACTGAGTCCTAGAACGATTACTCGATGGTATGAATTGAATGACAAGAACAAAAAACCAAGAGGACGTAAAATAAACGAAGATTTTGAGGAAGAGGTTTGGGGAAAGTTAATGTTAACTATATTTGAAAAGGTAACGGATTATCAATCACTGTACATTATAAAATAAAAACGAAAAACCAAAATAAACGAAATATCAATCACTCTACCAAAATAAACGAAAAAACGTATTTCATACTCCACAGGATGATGTCGTTAGAGTGCTGACGAATGTTACGTATTCATACGCTATTGTGGTAACTGCGGCGAAATGTGTACAAGAAAGTGAAAAGTGGTGTGCTGAAAACAAAATTAACACCTTGGTTTTTTCTAACAAATGGGTGCAAAG
>JAYTHA010000015.1:0-4161 GCA_043732935.1 Candidatus Tayloriibacteriota bacterium | reverse complement strand
GGTGAAGACCTCAGCCTTTTCAACATGAATCCTGACTAAATTGTCGAGTGAAAGAATGTAATTCTTCATCACGAGCGCCATCCACTCTTTATCCCATTCACGACCCGCCTCTCCAGCAGTCGCTATCAAGAAACGATTCGTGCTCGAAGTAGCGAACAAGAGGGCCTCAAGGCAGGCGGTCTTTGTCTCATCCCCTGCAATTACATTTCCAGAAGAATCACGACCTAAGTCAGCCCCGACAATCATTACCGCAGTTTGAGTTTTCAATCAAACCTCCCTTCGTAGTTTGGTTTACACGCAATATTAGTCTCACCTATTCAGTGAGTACTGCGCTATTTCTGGAATACAAAATACATCAAAATAAGTATTTTGTCAATAAAATTCTCGAGTAGTACCTTTACTTTTTCTCTCTAAAAGCAGTGACAATCATCCCTATATATCTCACCAACAAAATCATGAGTGTTGTCCAGAAAAGCCCAAAAGCACAGCCGGCTACGACATCTGAGAGCCAGTGAACACCAAGATAGAGACGGCTTATGGCTGTTAGAATAATTAAAAAAACAGAACCAGCTATGAATAGTTCCCTTAGAATATTGTGCTTGATTTTTCGTGCGAAGAAATAGATGAGAAGTGTGAAAAATATAGTCGCAGCTACTGCATGACCACTTGGAAAGCTGAAGTCATTTTCTACTATGAATGCAGTGATAGGTCGAGCCCTTATTACAATTTCTTTGATAAATGCACCGATTACCAATCCCCCGCCAGTTGCAAGAATTGATATCGTAGCATATCTCCATTGCTTCTTTATTAAAAAATATGCTATGCCGACCAATGAGACAAACAATAAAAATGTCGGACTCAAAATATCAGTTACAATATTCATAAACACAAGGCCGTGCGCTGTGGCATGCGAAGAAAATTGAAGATTTACCCACACATCGAGATTAGCCATAAATCCTTTATCTTTTAATGCATCTTGAATTGTTTTAAAGAATGCATACAAGCCAAAAAGATTAAAGAAAAGGACAATAAGCTCATACTTTGCAAAAATATGAAATTGCTTATTGATGAAGCGATATCCCCAAATTATGAGAATAGCGATGAATAATGTAATGGCGATAAATTTACCGACAAGACCTGCAACGACGTGATAACTTGCACCAAAAATATAACCGAGTGCGATTGATCCGACAGCCCAAATCAAAACTCCGATCACATCATAGAACCAGAAACGTCCTATGTGAACATTGCTAGCCCCTACTATGAATGGCGCAAGAGGTCTTGTAATTGGACTGAATCTTCCAAAAATGATTGCTTTACCAGTATGTTTTGATACTAACCCCTTAACTTTCTCTATATGTTCTGGCTTTAAGAAAATGTATTTTCCAAATCTTTCGAGAAAAACAAAGCCATACTTTTTACCAAGTAAATAGCCAACAATGTCACCAATCAATGCACCAACAATAACAAGGATAACGACAGCAATCCAATTGAATATTCCTAGTTTTATAAGGAAACCTGAAAGAATAACCGCAGTGTGACCTGGTATTAAAGGACCTATTAGTGGAATACCTTCAAGAATTGTGATTAAAAAAAGAATACTGTAACCACCATGTTCAACGATAGTTTGCAGATTACCTACAAGTGACGCGAAGAAATGTGACATAGAAGATATGATACCATCTAAAAATTATTCTAGGAAGTTACCAAAAATGGTATAATGTACGGATGAAAATTTTGATAATTGAAGACGATGATGAGGTTTTAGAATTTTTAAAGAATAGTTTTATTAATATTTCTTATACAGTTGATACATCAAAGAATGGCGCGGATGGATCGTATTTGGCTCGAACCAACGCCTATGATGTTATTATCATCGACTACTCCTTGCCAGAGAAAAATGGCTTTATGGTTTGTACTGAAATCCGTTCTTCTGGTTCAAACTCTTCGATTATCTTTTTAAGTATGAATCATAGTACTCAGCACAAAATAAGCTGTTTGGAAGCTGGTGCTGATGACTATGTGACGAAACCATTTTCATTTGAAGAATTGCATGCACGAATCAAAGCACTTCAAAGGCGACCGAAGAAAATAGAAAGTTCATTGCTTTTTGCTGGTAATTTAGTTTTGGATACAAAGAAGCAAATGGGATATATCGAGAACAAGCCAATACATCTCACAAGAATTGAATATAATTTACTTGAATATTTACTCAAGAATAAAGGTATGGTTTTATCACGAGGAATTATCATGGAACATGTATGGAATGCAGAGAGTGATCCCTTTTCAAATACAGTTGAATCTCATATTGCCAATCTTAGAAGAAAAGTTAATACACCTGGTAAGGGCGAGATGGTGCGTAATATTCCAGGTCGGGGCTATATCATTGATGCAGAGTAAGAATTTTTGATATACAAAAACGCAAAATCCTGCCGAGGCAGGACCTTACGTAGACATTTTATTTTGGATTGTACCAACAACTAAGCCGAAGCTTTATTAGTACTCACACCCTTATAGTATATATCCACTTAGGGTTTTTAGTCAATAAAAGTTCTTTAATGCGAAAAGGTTGTTTTTTCTCACAAGTTCCGAAAAAAGCAACTTTTCGCTTACGAACTTTTCGTTTTACTAATTCCCCAATACATTCTTGCCTGATTGAATATCTTTGATGAGAGTCTCGATCTGTGTCTTTGTTTCTGGGAATTGCTTTGCAATAGCATTAAGCTCTTGAATAGCCTGCCAATTCTGCTTGTCAGCAAGGTACGCTGCAGCAAGATAGAAATGAGTTTGTACATCATCAGGCTTTTCAGCAACTAATTTCTTATAGATTTCAATAACCCTGCTGAACTGTTTTTTCTGCGCATATACGTTAATAACTCTTTGTTGAGTAAAAAGCTCTGGATTATTTGGGAAAAGTTCATGAGCTTTCTTTTCTTGATCAGCATTTACAAGAGCTGTAACATATGCACTTTTTGCTGTGTCATAATCTGGTGCAGAATCGTATGCTTGCTTCACTATATCAAGTGCTTCCTGACTTTTACCCGTATTCATATAATTTGTAGCGAGTTCGAAGTCAACAGCTTGCTTTCCTGGAGTAAGTTCATGAGCCTTTTGTAAAATCGGCAATGCAGTTTTAAAATCTCCAATAGCATTAAAGAATGAACCTCCGATAACATAAATACGCGCATCTCCTGGAGTTGTAGCTATTTGATTTTCTACTTCTTTCTTTGTTAATGAATAGAAATCACTTTTTGTCTGAGTTGGGATTTGACTGCTATTCATAATATTAACTGCACAAGAAATGAGTTGCTCTCTGGTTTCTTGATTTGCTGTAGTTTGATTGAGTTCTAATGCCTTAGCAAAAAGAGCAGCAGAAGGAATACTTCCACCTGAACACGATCGAAGTGCCGCAATGAGACGAGTATTGGCTTGAATATTTCTGACATTTATAAAATAGAATCCGGCAATGAAAGCGATAACAATGATCGGAACAAAAATATAATCACGAACAACAACTGCATTTTCAGAATTTGTTTTCTCTGAACCAATGAACCAAGTGTGCACCTTGCCTGATTTCAATGAATGTAGAAAAGCAAGAATAATGAAGAACATAACATAGCTTGTTTGATTGTCGAAAACGAAGATATTGTGTATTCCGTATCCAACGAGAAGCCCAATGAGTACTGATTTTTGACCGAGGGTAATATCACTTTTCCAAATATATACAAGAGATATAACATAGAGCGCCAAGTATGCGATGAGACCAAGAAGACCACTCGCAACCAGCCAATCAATAAATACTGAGTGTGCTCTGTCGAACCATTGTTCATGATTATACATCAATGGATTGTAGTCTTTATTGAAAATATAATTGAAATTTTCTTGACCAATACCAATGATTGAAGTTTTTACGCTTCCAAAAGTTCCCTTCAACGCCATTGGCCAAATAAATCCTCGAGCTTGAGTTTTCGTATCTGAAATAGAAATAGTTGCAAGACGTCCGAGTACTGCATTTTTCTGTATCCAATTTGCATTTCTGCCAAAATAGAAAGCGAGTCCAAGTACTATCGTAAGAAGAATAATTCCCCCAGCGAGATACCGTGACTTATTCGTTTGACCTTTTGAACTTCGTCCAAAAAGAGCATAGATAGCACACGCAAT
>JAYTHA010000014.1:0-3836 GCA_043732935.1 Candidatus Tayloriibacteriota bacterium | reverse complement strand
CCAATAGCCTGGTTCCTGAATTAAATAAAACTGATAGATTGAAACTCTGGAGGCTTATTACTGATGAATTGAAGAAAACTGCTGTTTTCTCTGAAGCCGAAATAAATGCTGTAGTGACTAATAAGAAAATAAATGATGAATTGCGAGGATTCAAAACTGCCGCTGAAGATACCATACGAAGCTATAGAAATGATCCTGCTACAGTGAAGTCGCTTGTAGATATTGTGTCAAAGAATTTTCCTGTTTCCCATCGTTTTTATAAAATTAAAGCGAAACTCCTCAAGCAAAAGACACTTGGCTATGAAGAGAGAGCTGCGAAATATGGAAAAGTAAGTGGTGATTTCTCTTTTACTCAATCAAAGGATACGCTTCTAAAAGTTTTTGGAGATTTTGATACAAAATACGCTAATATTCTTAAGGGATTTATTACACAAGGCCAAATCGATGTTTATCCAAAGAAAGGAAAACGAGGTGGGGCATATTGCTGGGGTACTTATTCAAATCCTACTTTCGTACTTCTCAATCATTCAAATGACTTACACTCTCTTACTACATTTGCCCATGAAATGGGTCATGCTTTTCACACTGAATTATCAAAGTCTCAAGGGTCGATGTATTGTTCTTACTCAACTTCTCTTGCAGAAACAGCCAGCACTTTCTTTGAGGCATTAGCTTTTGATGCAGTTGTAGAAACATTACCTCCACAACAAAAGATTATTGCTTTGCACAATCAAATCAACGATGATATCGCTACTATTTTTAGACAAATAGCCTGCTTTAATTTCGAAGGTGATATTCACGATACTGTTAGAAAAAATGGTTTTATTTCAAAGGAAGAGCTTGCGGAACTTCATAATAAGAATATGAAAGCTTATCTTGGTTCTGTATTTAAACTGGAACATGATGATGGATATTTCTTCGTGCAATGGGGGCATATACGAAACTTTTTTTATGTCTATACGTATGCTTATGGACTACTTGTAAGTAAGGCGCTTCTGAAGAAATATCGAGAAGATAAGAATTTTATTGTTTCAATTGAAAAATTTCTTTCAGCTGGCGGAAAAGATACACCTGAAAATATTTTGAAGGAAATCGGCATTGATGTTACCTCGGGACAATTATTTCAAGATGGAATTGACGAAATAGCTAAGGATATAAAAAGATTAGAAGAAATGGTTAAAAAAATGTGATAAACTAACTTCTATGAATTCATCAGAAATCCGTTCCAAATTCCTCGCATTCTTTGAGAAAAGAGGGCATGCAATTATACCGTCTGCTTCTCTTATTACCCCTGATGAAAAGGGTGTGACCAACTCTACATTATTCAATACGGCCGGAATGCAACCTCTTGTGCCATTTCTACTTGGAAAGCCACATCCCACTGGAAATCGTCTTGTAGATGTCCAAAAATGCCTCAGAACAGTGGATATAGATGATATTGGAGATAAGACCCATGCCACATTCTTTGAAATGCTTGGTAATTGGTCACTTGGAGATTATTTCAAGAAAGAAGCGATCAATTGGAGTTATGAATTTTTAACTGATAAAAATGAGGGTCTTGGACTCGATCCATCTCGACTTTATATAACAGTTTTTGAGGGTGATGCTAATGCATACAAGGATGAAGAAGCTGCTGATATTTGGCGAGAGATTTTTAAAAAAAATTCCATAGAAGGGAATAGGATTTTCTATATGCCAGCTTCTATGAATTGGTGGGAAGCAGGAGAGAATGGCCCATGCGGTCCAGATACCGAAATGTATTATGATATTTCTGGAAAATTTTCAGGTAAGGGTTTGACTCATGAAGAATTTGTAAAGGCAGATGAAGTTCGTGATGTTGTGGAAGTTTGGAATGATGTATTTATGCAATATGAAAAGAAAGATGGAAAAATCATTGGCAAATTACCAAAGCCTTCTGTAGATACTGGTGCAGGACTCGAGAGACTTACTATGACTCTTCAGGGAGTTGATAATATTTATGATACGGATCTTTTTAAGCCGGTGATGGATGAGATAAAGGCACTTTCACAAAATTGGAATATAAAATCCGCACGAATAGTTGCTGATCATATGAGAGCATCAGCGCATCTCATCGCTGACGGAGTAGTTCCAAGTAATACAGACAGAGGATATGTTCTGAGAAAGCTTATACGAAGAGCTGCTCGACATGCGGATATTTTGAAAATAAATGTTGATGATATAGATAATCAAAAAGTAATTCACGATGAGGTGAGTAAGTTCAAAGAAACTCTTGAAAAAGGCCTTAAAGAATTTGAAAAAGGCACCGACCCATTTACTCTGTTTTCAAGTTACGGCTTTCCACTTGAATTAACTTTAGAATTAGCGAAGGAAAAGGGAATTACTATTGATGCAAAAGATTTTGATGAGAAATTTAAGAAGCATCAAGAACTTTCACGTGCAGGCGCAGAACAAAAGTTCAAGGGTGGTCTTGCAGATTCCAATGATCCACAAGTTGTGAAATATCACACAGCTACTCACTTACTTCATCAAGCTCTTCACGATGTACTCGGAGAAGGTGTAGGTCAAAAAGGTTCAAATATTACCGCAGAGCGACTTCGCTTTGATTTTTCATATGATAAAAAGATGACAGATGATGAGAAGAAAATGGTAGAGGGTATTGTGAATGAAAAAATTAGTAAAGCACTTCCTGTGCAACAGGTTACTTTACCAAAAGCAGAAGCAGAAAAGACTGGGGCGCGACATTTCTTTGGCGATAAGTATGGGGAGGAAATTTCTATTTACTTTATTGGTAATGATTTGCAATCAGCATATTCAAAGGAATTCTGTGGAGGACCGCATGTAAAGAATACTTCAGAACTTGGAACGTTCAAGATTCAGAAAGAAGAGGCTTCGTCTCAAGGAGTGAGGAGAATAAAAGCGGTGTTGGTTTAAGGGCTTAAATATGGCATATTTCATACTATTGACACTTATCATAAATAGGTGTATAATTATATGCGTAAGCCTGTGGAAACACTTGCTGAACCGCCCAGGAGTCTTCTCGGATTCCTATCATATATCAATCGAATGTTTCGACTGAAATGATCCAATGTCGGGAGTGGTAAGTCTTCTTGAAAGGAGATAAAAATGAGACAGTACATTGTAAACCTCACGAATAATCTGATCGGCACCCATGGCTTTGACCTTGTGTTTGAAAGCATGAAGGCCCAGAAAAAAACTGTCGAGTGGAAAGAGGAGTTTGTTCATTTGGTCCTTGTGACCATCGGCTCGAGGGAAGTCCGCGCTATGTCCCCAGAAACCTTGGGGAAAGTAATCTGCTCAATGATGGAGTTGGAGTTACCGGCTTATACTCCAGGACATTTCTTCGGAAAGCCAGAACAGTATCTCCGGGACATTGCCTCGAGCATGCTGGCTTGGTCAATCCGTTACCGGCTTGACGAGGGTTCTCGTAAGTATCACGGCATGGTTCCGGCTTACGTCGTCAAATAATTCGTGAGATCAAGGAGTAGCGGTCCAATCCCTCTACTCCTCTCAACTGGATTTACGATTATGTTATCGCGAATTCTGAGAGTTTAGATCTTTGAGTAAGTTCACCATACCCAAAAGGCCACAAACGAGATGCACGGCTTCTGAGCCAAAAGGTAATGGGTGACACCTTTTAACATAACAAGTCACTCAAGATTTTCACAGGCAGTCAGCAATGACCGCCTGTTTTCTTTTACCCAATTTTCCCCAACCTTAAAAAATCCCTCATGCTATAATATCTTCATCATGTTCTCATTTTTTTCTCATAAAGAAAAAGAAAATCTATCGCTCATTCTTGATGTTCCAGGCCATCGGCGTGCCCAAGGGCACCG
>JAYTHA010000013.1:0-7359 GCA_043732935.1 Candidatus Tayloriibacteriota bacterium | reverse complement strand
GTCCGCGAAGCGTAATTCCTTTGAAATCTCCCAATGCATACCATTGTCCGAGAGAGATAAGCAATCCTTTAATATTTGTTGAGAATTTCTTTAATTCTTTTTTGAGGATGAGGGCATTAATATTGTATGCGACAGTTCGTGCCTGCTCAACTGCTATCTGAGCAAGCATAGGGAAAGTGCCTGAAGCATCTCCAAGACCGAACATCTCAGGGTTTTTAATACTTTGCAAATATTCATTTATTTCCATTCGGCCTTTCGGTCCTGCTTCAATACCTTTTATTTCTGAAAGGGAAGGCTTAACTCCAGCAACCCAAATAATAGTGTGAGCCTGAAGAGATGTGGTATCTTTAAAAGTAATTATATGTGGTTCAACCTTGGTAACCATTGCATTAAGAATTACATTGACTCCTTTTTTTTGTAATCTTGAAAGCGCCAGTTCTCGTATCGAAATAGGAAATTGAGAAATAAGATCAGGGGTGCTTGTTATAAGAGAAATTTTTATATCCTCATCTTTAAACCCAGAATCTTTATAGTAAGCACATAGAGTATGTCTAACATATTCTTCAAGTTCTCCAGCAAGCTCAACACCAGTTGCTCCAGCCCCGACTATTGCAAATGAAAGTAAATCTTTGTTTTTTGTTTTGATAGCTTGTTCAAAAGTAGAAATAATATGATTTTTAAGAGCAATTGCATCAGTAAGATTTTTTAAGGTAAAACTATTTTCTTGTGCACCTGGAGTCCCAAAGTAATTGGTTTCTGCTCCAGCTGAGACAACGAGATAATCATAAGAATATGTTGCATGGGTGGTAATGACCTCTTCAGTGTTCGAATTCACTTCTATAACAGTATCTTCAACGCAAGAAACCGTATGACCTCGAAAGATTTCTCGAAGTGGTTCTACGACGCTTCGTGATGTTAGTCCACCTGTAGCAACTTCGTGAAGTAAAGGTGTAAAGAGAAAATAATTTGATTTATTAATAAGAGTTATCTCGGCTTTTTCTCCGAGTAGAGAATTAAGATAGCGTGCAGTGTATACTCCGCCAAATCCTCCTCCTATTATGACTATTTTTGTTGCATTCATATTAGCTTGTTATTATTTGGTATTTTCAATATAATACCATCATTATTCATTATAATATAACATATATGAGTCTTTTATTTTTGCTTGGAAGAATTCTGTTTGGCGGATATTTTATTATGAATGGTTACAATCATTTTAAGAATTTGAGTGGAACAACAGGTTATGCTCAGTCAAAAGGTGTTCCCTCACCAAAACTAGCTGTAATTGTTACAGGTCTATTACTCGTACTCGGTGGATTAGGAATTGTTTTTGGAGTATTCCCAAGACTCGCAGTTCTCTTGCTTGAACTCTTCCTAATACCGGTTACATTCAAGATGCATCAGTATTGGAAAATCTCAGATCCTATGCAAAAAATGGGCGAGCAAATCAATTTCAATAAGAATATCGCTCTTATTGGTGCAACTTTGATATTCCTCTTTGTTTCAGCTTGGCCATTATCTCTGTAAACTGTTTTGTAAAAGTGGTATAATTCTAGCATGAAAAAAATACGAGTAGCAATTAATGGCTTTGGTCGAATTGGACGAGCATTTTATAAAGTAGCGCAGGAGAGTCCTGAAATCGAAATTGTCGCAGTCAATGATTTAACATCTCTCGAAAATATAGAGTATCTTTTAAAATACGATACAGTTTACGGAATGAGTAACTATACCTTAAAAGGTGTTGACTATATTAGTGAAAAAGATCCAACCAAGCTACCCTGGGCAAAACTTGATATTGATGTGGTCGTAGAATCAACGGGACTTTTTACTTCAAGTGATAAGGCACAAGCTCATATTGTCGCTGGTGCAAAGCGTGTAGTCGTAACTGCTCCAATAAAGGATGATTCTATGTCAGTTATAAAAGGAGAGACAGTGCTTATGGGTATGAATGAAGATAAATTGAGTATCTGCCAAATTTCTTCAAATGCTTCATGTACAACAAATGCTGGAAGCCCACTCATTGCCATTCTCGATGAAACTATTGGTGTAGAAAAAGCTTTACTTAACACTGTTCATGCATACACAGCTTCTCAAGCAATCGTTGATGGTCCTGCAAAGAAAGATTTGCGCGAAGGGCGTGCTGCAGCTATGAACATTGTTCCTTCATCTACTGGTGCAGCTATCGCGGTTACTAAAGTCGCTACTCAGCTCATCGGTAAATTTGATGGTATTTCTATTCGTGTGCCAGTAGTTGCAGGATCAATTGTAGATGTAACTTTTATTTCAAAGAAAAATACAACAACAGAAGAAGTAAATGAAATTCTAAAGAAGGCAGCTCAAGATCTACGCTGGAAGGGAATATTTACCGTTACCGAAGAAGATTTAGTTTCTTCAGATATAGTCGGTAATCCTCATGCCTCAATTGCAGATTTAGCTTTCACTCGAGTAGTAGATGGAAATCTCGTAAAAGTGTTGGCGTGGTATGATAACGAAATGGGGTATACGTATACATTGGTGAGGCATGTGATCGAGGCGGGGAAGTTAATTTAAAATTATTTCGATTTGAAAATTAGCTTAAAAATGGTATAATATACGCATGCAAAATGTTGACGAAACTAGCAAAGACCGTGCTAAAAAACTCTTTGGCAGCCAAGAAATTGAGAGTTTCGAGATCGGCACAATCAAAGGCTTGCAGCAGATCCATGCCTACTTGTTTGGAGGGCTTTACGACTTTGCCGGTCAAATCCGGGTAAAAGATATCAGCAAGGGCGGGTTCCGATTCGCTTCCTGCTTATACCTGCAAGAAAGCCTGCAGAGGATCGGAGAAATGGCTGAACATACTTTTGAGGAAATTGTGGCAAAGTATGTGGAAATGAATATCGCGCATCCGTTCATGGAAGGCAATGGCCGGAGCATGAGAATTTGGCTCGATTTGATTTTGAAAAAAAGCCTTAAACGATGCGTCGATTGGGCCAAGATTGACAAGGCGGATTATTTGAACGCCATGCAGCGCAGTCCGGTGAACGATCTCGAACTTCGGGAGCTTTTGCGTGCAGCTTTGACGGATAAAATTGATGATCGCGATGTTTTCATGAAGGGCGTAGAACAGTCGTATTATTATGAAGAAGAAGATTTTTATAAGCAGTAAAAAACCGTTTTGGTAAAAGAAAACCGCGCAGCCTTGAGACATGCGCAGTTTTTGAGTGTGTGGGATGCGAATTACTGTTTTTCTCGCAATAGTGGTCGAGAGGCTGGAGTGCCGCCGATCGGATGAGCTTCAATTTCTCCACCAAGAGACTCCCAGTAACAGCTACTGTGGACGAGCTGATCATGAATTCTTGATCCCTCATTTCTTGATTCCTGGCGCTCGGCTCTAGTCATTTCTTGATCACATTTTGGACAAATGTATTTGCTCATATATTTTTTGTTTGGTTCGTGTAGTCTTCATAAAAAATATCACTATTTAATCTTAATGTCAACTTTGGACATGTTTTCTATC
The DNA here is from genome assembly GCA_043732935.1 of Candidatus Tayloriibacteriota bacterium. Taxonomy (GTDB): domain Bacteria; phylum Patescibacteriota; class Minisyncoccia; order Phycocordibacterales; family PALSA-1337; genus CAIOGI01. The sequence continues at coordinate 3,860 of JAYTHA010000013.1, read as the reverse complement.
GCCAATTCCTCGACACCCTTAAAAATCTATTGCTGAACTATCAAAAACAGCACTTTTCTTCACGATTTCTTTATCTCACTTCTATATGATTTATGATATTATTAATTAATAGTATTAAATATGTTGCATACGAATTTAGATATAGGTTTTGTTACTAGAGGAGAATTTAATTCGTTTAGACAAGAAACTGAAGATCATTTCATGAAAACTGAAGAAACTATGTTTAAAATGGATAAGAAAATTGATTATCTTACCGAGACTATAGTAAGTGGTTTTGATCGTGTCTATAGTCAAACGGATGAAAGGTTTAATAAGGTAGATGATCGCTTTATCAAAATAGATCAAAAATTCGATCATCTTACTGAAACGATGATGAGCGCTTTTGATCGTAGCTACGATCGTATGGATAAAAGGTTTGATAAAATGGACCAGCGATTTGATAAAATGGACCAGAGGTTTGATAGAGCAGATCAGAGGTTTGAAAAAATTGAAAATCAACTCAACCTTATTATTCAGCACCTCGGAATAAAAAATGCTACAATATAATCTATGAAAATACTTTTAGCTTCTGATCATGCGGGGTTTGAATTAAAAAATAAGATTTCAGCTTTTCTTAAAGAGGAGGGTTTTGACGTTGAAGATATGGGTGCTCATGTTCTAACACCCGATGATGACTACCCAGAAATCATGGTTCCAGTTGCCATGAGAATTCTGAAAGATCCAGAAAATACAAAAGCTATTATTTTAGGTATGTCTGGTCAGGGTGAAGCAATGGTTTCGAATCGTTTCCCTGGAATTCGTGCTGTGGTTTACTATGGAAAAAATCCTGAGATACTTAAGCTTTCAAGAGAACATAATGATGCTAATATTCTTTCGCTCGGTGCGCATTTTATAGAAGCAGATGAAGCAAAGGAAGTTGTACGTCAATGGATTTCAACACCATTCAGCGGAGATGAGCGACATATACGAAGAATAGCTCAGATGGATAATATTCAATAATAAAAAAACTTTATGGAAATAATACCAGCAATACTGCCAAAGAATTTTAAGGAAATTGAAGAAAAAATAGAATTGATACTTGGCATTTCTGATATTGTTCAAGTCGACATCTGTGATGGTAAATTCGTGCCAAGCACGACATGGCCATACTGGAAGCCTGATGAAAACTTTGAAAAGATTCTTCGTGAAGAGCGTGGCATGCCGGAATGGGAGGAAGTTAATTATGAATTTGATTTGATGATTGATAATCCTACTGTTGATGATGCGCGTAAATGGCTTTCAGCTGGAGCCGAAAGAATTGTTTTACATCATGAGAGCTCAAAAGATTTAAGCCCAGTCATTGCTGTGCTTTCTGGACTTGTAGAGATTGGAATTGCAATAAATCTCACAACTAAACTCGAAGAAGTAAAGAAATATGAAGATAAGATTCAATTCATTCAATGTATGGGTATTCGCAAGGCTGGTTTCCAAGGTCAAAAATTTGAACCGAATACTATTGATAAAGTAAAAGAAATAAAAGCTCTATTTCCAGATTTGAAAGTCCAAGTTGATGGAGGAGTCTCTTTAGAAAATGCAGATCTTTTAAAACATGCAGGTGTGGACACTCTTGTTGTAGGTTCAGCTTTATTTAATAGCGATGATATTGTGGATAGTATTGAAGAATTTAGAGCAATTTAAATGCTATAATAAAAGGGTACTATTATGCCCTTAACAGACGAAAAAGCACAATTTCTTTTTGAAAAAGCACATGCCATTCGGCAGTCTATTATTGAAATGCTTATTGAAGCAAAATCTGGTCATACTGCCGGACCTCTCGATATGGCGGATATTTTTGCTTATTTATATTTTCATGCACTGAAACATGATCCGAAAAAACCTGATTGGGAATATCGTGATCGTCTTGTTCTTTCCAATGGGCATATTTGTCCAGTACTCTATGCAACAATGGCTCATTCAGGATATTTTCCAGTTTCAGAATTAAAAACGTTAAGAAAATTCGGTTCAAAACTCCAAGGGCATCCTCATAGGGAATTTTTGCCAGCCTTAGAAAATTCTTCAGGACCACTCGGCTCAGGGCTCTCGCAAATTGTTGGTATGTCGCTTGCAGATAGAATTGATTTTGGTAAAACTTCTGGAAAGCAGTTCATTTGTCTTGTTGGTGATGGGGAACTCGATGAAGGACAAAATTGGGAAGCGATTATGCTTGCTGGAAAAGAAAAACTTCAAAATATTACGGTTTTTGTTGATAGGAATAATATTCAAATAGATGGTTTTACTGAAGACATTATGCCGTTGAATCCGCTTGCAGATAAGTGGCGAGCTTTTAATTGGCATGTTCAGGAAATTGACGGCCATAATTTCCGTGCCATTGATCAAGCATGGGGGCAAGCACAGGCAGTTTTTGATAAACCCTCAGTGATCATTGCGAATACTATTTCGTCAAAGGGAATTCCAGCTTTTGAACGTAAATTTGAATGGCACGGCAAGCCACCGACAACGCCTGAGGAAATTGAGATAGCGAAGAAGGCTTTAGGAATGAAATAATCGTATGAAAAACACCAAAAGATATTGGTTGAGAGGACTAGTTTGGGGAATTCTAATTTATATTCTCGGTATTGCAATAGTATACGTCACAGATAAAGGCGAAATGGCTGGATTTGCAACCATGATTGTTGTTATTTATTTTTCACCTATCATCATTCTATTTTGGTCCATTGGCTATCTTCGTGGAAAAATTAAAAATAGAAATAAGTCTATTTAATTTCTAGAAAACTTATAAGTATATCATAGAGGTGTTCAAGAAACGCTCAATTTTTTGTGACTTTTTCCCTATACACACAATATAGTTCTGCTACCATTATTTAATGGAAATATTTTCACTATCACACGTAAGCAAGACTATTGAATCATTCGACAAATCAACTCGAGGTAAAATTCTTCGCGCTGTAGAGTTACTTGAAACAAAAGAGCATCATCTTGGCATGCCATATAGTAAGATGGTTGAGAGAGGTCTGTATGAACTTAGAATACAAGGAACTCACAATGTGAGAATATTCTATTCCTTTCAAAAGGATCGGATAGTATTATTGCACGTGGTTTCAAAGAAGACCCAGAAGATAAGCAAAAATGATCTTGAAACTGCCAGAAGGAGAATGAGACTCTTGCAATATATATAACATATATGTTATCATACTATCTATGACAAGGAAAATAAATTCAAAATTAAAGATTGAGAAGTGGTCTGTCATAAAAGACAATCTTTTACGTGATCCTAAAACAAAAAAATCCTACGATGACTTGGAGGTAGAATTTAAAATTTACAGTGCAATCATTGAGGCAAGATTCAATAAAAATTTGACTCAAAAGCAACTTGCTGAAAAGTTGGGTATTGCTCAATCAGCTTTAGCGCGCTTTGAATCTGGACGCACGAACCCCACTCTTTCTTTTCTAAAGAACATCACATCAAAGCTTGGTCTGAAGTTAACAATTCTCTAATCTATATTTTTAAAATATGGTGTATAATTAGGATAATGATTAGCACATCTCAAAAACTCAATCAAAAACTATTCGATAAAGATGTCGAGCAAGTTCCTATTCGCAAGGGTTTTGGTGAAGGATTGGTTCTTGCGGGAGACATGAATAAGAATGTTGTAGGACTTTGTGCTGATTTGACTGAATCTACGCAGATGCATCTCTTTAAAAATAAATATCCAGACCGCTTCGTCGAAATGGGTGTAGCAGAACAGAACATGGCTAGTGTTGCTTCTGGAATGGCGGCAATGGGAAAGATTCCATTTATTACTTCGTATGCGATGTTCAGTCCTGGACGAAATTGGGAACAAATACGAACGACTATTTGC
>JAYTHA010000012.1:0-5001 GCA_043732935.1 Candidatus Tayloriibacteriota bacterium | reverse complement strand
AAGGTAAAGTCCGCTGTGTCTCCATATTTTGGATCACACGATTTCACTTTCGCTCTAGCTACGGCTTAAGCGACGTCTCACACTTTATGTTCTGGTGAGTGATGAGGTGATATATACATGGACTAGAAGCTTGAGCTCTTCCCTGCTCTTGCTTTGAAACTTCGGGAATCGCTTGCATATATTTTGTTCACTTTATAGTATGCAAGTTAAAAGGAGGCGACTCCGCTAAAGTTTTCTATACAATGTAGATCCGGTATGAGATTTCATCTGCACGCGAGTTCGATTCTCGCCATCTCCACACGTATCCTTCTCCCTTGATATTTCTCAAAAAGGTGGTACCATATAGAAAGACAGTATTTGGCGGGAGCTTCCAGTTTTTAATGAGTTGAAAATTGAAAGTTCCTGTCCAAAAACAATCAACTATATAGGAGTTACCATGTTAGGAAAATTGTTCGACTTCATGATATCCGTGGTGATGAATGGCATTCTGTGCCTGTTCGTCGCAATTCCGGTTTGCATTGTGGCCCAATTCGCCCTTGCCTTTCTCAGCATCCCTCTTTCGCTCATCCGCGCGCCGATTCAAGGATGGCTGATGGGTAGCGGCGAATTCCTGGCTTCCTATGGCTTTATCTTCAGCATCATGCTGATCTCTGAAGTGCTCGACGATTACGAGCTTCCAAACTTCAGGAAATTGTTCAAGAAACTCTGGAAGCCATCCAAACGCCGTCGGCAGCAATGCCTGGCATGAGCCTGTAACACCGCTGGTGCAAAACACCGAAATGGTAAAAAGACCTTCGCATGGTTCTTCTCGCGAGGGTCTTTTCTTTTATATTTTTATTTGACAAGCACGCTATTTTATTATAGTGTATTTTCAGCTGAACATCGTTGGATTGTAACCAACATCACAATCAAATCATTCTGAATACATGATTACAAATAAACCTGTCGAATTACCCTCAGTAGTCGAAACCTTGGGAGTCGGTGCGAAACAGAAATGGATCTACTCAAGGCCATTACACAAAAAGACCCGTAACAAGACATCCCGCAAGAGATGGAAAAAGCTTCCAAAGGCACGGCAAACTACGATATGGGAATTGTCCCTTGATGCATTTGTTGCCACCCCTGTTGCCTGTCACTCGAAACATGAAGTCAGTTACTTTCCGAGCCATGGATACTCGGAAGTTCAAATTTGGTTTAAGCGGGAATGGTTCAGATTCGAGCTGAACGTGGGTGAAGGTCCCATCACGATACCCGCAGGCGCTCCTTACACAATCAAAACTTTTGCATGCATGGTTCGGTTGCACGCTGTTACGGCATCGAAATCATGGCCAAAAACAGTTTTGGAAAAATCGGCAAGGAAGCTCTGCAAGAAGACATAGCAGGTTCCCACGCCCTACACGAGAAGTCATCCGCATGGACTCTTCGTGCGGGGCTTTTCTTTATAAAAAATTTCCCAAAACAAAAGGCGATAACATTATATCGCCCCTTCATTTTCTCAATCTGTTTCTAAGATCGAGAATTTTGAAATTGTTTTTGCATTATTTTTGATAATGCCTTGTATACATTCGAAGATGTATTTTACCGAAAAGAAAGAACGGAGAAGACTTTAAGATCAGTAACTCAAGATTGTCCCTGGTAATGGTGCGTAGACCATAATGCCATCGATGGATCCTGTTGTTCTGACCTCCATCACATACAAGATGTGACCTGGACGAATTTGCAAGGGAGAAATGATGTATCGACCATTGGAGATCGACACCAGAGCATCCCCACCATCTACACCCCTAAGATGACCGTGATGTGTAATCCTGATGTTTCCAAAGCTAATACCGTTAAGCGCACTCATGAACGACAACATCTTCAGAGAGTGCGGAGGATTGATGAATGTCCCAGGTGACAAGAGGTTCTCTACAAATACATGTCTACCATTATTGTAGATTGAGACATGATGAGGTTTGTTGTTACCCTCATATCCCCCATTTTTCAACCACCATCGCCTTACGTTTGTTCGATCAACCCAAGAGGGTGTGAGCCACGCTGCTGTTGTGTTGTACATACCGATTATCCTTTCCTTTGTGTGTTACGGCGGTTACTTGACGTTCACCGCTCTATTAATAAATTAACATATTAATAGAAAAAGTCAATAGTAGGTTTCAAATCGTCTATTTCTTATCCCCTCCCTTCTTATCATCCTTCTTTTCTTTAGTTTTATTATGAGGACCGAAAAACAAAAAGCCAAAGATAATTGCAAGTATTATAAATGTAATATTTTCCATAACTGTATTATACTATAGGACTATGAAAGAAACCTCGTGGAAACTCTATACCTCTAATGAAGAGACTTTATCCTCGATGATTGAGGCTTGCGAGCATGCCACTAAGACTATTGAGCTTGAGCAATTCATCTTCGTAGCAGATACCTTCGGTAATAAGCTTATAGATGTATGTGCACGGAAAGCGTCCGAGGGTGTGAAGGTCAGATTCATCTGGGATGCTGCGGGAAGCTTCAGTTTTTTCGGAGCTGGTATTATTGAAGATTTAAAAAAGAAAGGGATTGAACTTGTTTTCTTTAAAACTCTCTTTCCTGCCTTCTTCGATGTGCCAAATTATAAATCTTGGTATTTCAGAAATCATCGTCGCAGTCTCATTATAGATAAAAAGGTAGCTTTCACCGGAAGTATTTGTATTTATGAAAAAATGAAGGATTGGCGAGATACAAATGTTAGAGTTGAGGGTCTTGTTGTGCATGACATACTCAAAGCCTTCGAAAGAATGTGGGATCGAGCTCATGGTAGGAAATTGGCCAAAATAAAATACGAGCAAGCAAGTGAGCATGAATTCATGTATGTAAGCAATAATCCCCTACCAAGAAAAAGGCGACTCTATAATCACACTGTCGATGCTATTCGCCATGCACGAAAATATATCTATATAACAACGCCATATTTCGTACCAACACATCGCCTTGCACGAGTGTTGAAGCTCGCAGCTCATAGAGGAGTGGATGTGAAAATACTTATGCCAGAATGGTCGGATCATCCCTTTGTTGATTTAAGCGCGCGAACTTTTTTCTATAGTATGCTTGATTCTGGAGTGAAGATTTTCTTGTATAAAGGACCAACACTGCTTCACACGAAGACTATGGTCATTGACGGCGACTTAGCAAGCGTTGGAACATTGAATATAGATAATGTGAGCTTGCTTTACAACTTTGAAGCGAACTTAATTTCAACGAATGGAAAATTTGCGGAGGAGTTGGTATCACATTTCGTCCATGATATGTCTCAGAGCGAGGAAATCACATTCGAGCAATGGAAAAGCCGTTATTGGGTGCTCAAATTCGCTGGATTTTTCATCAAGTTTATACGCGGTTTTTTCTAGACATTGAAATGAAATTATGCTATAAATAGTGTTCTATCAAATGAGCATACAAAGAGTACGGATAAATAACTTCATAAAGGCGCCTGAATTGCGTGTTATAACCGATGATGGCGAAAATCTTGGTGTTATTACTCTTGCTGAAGCCATGAAGCAAGCTCAGGCTAGAAACCTTGATTTGATTGAGATTTCACCAAATGCAACCCCACCAGTTGCAAAAATCATGGATTATGGTAAATTTCAATACGACGAAAAGAAGAAGCAGAAGGTTGCAAAATCTCGCACTCAAACGTCAGAATTGAAGAATGTTCAGGTGAAAATCGGTACCGGAGAACACGATCTAGAACTCAAAGCTAAAAAGGCCTCAGAATGGCTCAAAGATGGCAATCGAGTGAAAATTGATCTCTATCTCGTAGGACGATCAAAATATATGGACATTAATTTTCTTAAGGAAAGAATGGAACGTATATTAAAATTGATTACCGTTGAATATAAAGTTGCAGTCCCCCCTACTAAGGGTCTCAAGGGATTGTCAGCAATAATTGAGAAGAAATAAAAAAATGAAAACAAACAAATCATACATGAAGAGATTGAAGGTTACCAAGACTGGTAAGATTATGGCCCGAGCAAAAGGTCAGAATCACTTTAATTCAAAAGAAAGCCGTCGTTCTCAATTATCAAAGAAGCGACAGGTGCCTTTTCATATGACTGCAAAGGAAAAGAGTCGATTTTTAGTAAATGCATAATCCACAATAATTTAAATAGCTAAATAAAATACCATGACAAGAGTTAAGAAAGGCGTTAATGCGCTCAAAACACGAAGAAATATACTAAGCCAAGTAAAAGGCTATCGTTTTAATAGAAGCACCAAAGAACGAAATGCATATGAAGCAATTTCACATGCAGGTACTTATGCTTTTGCCCACAGACGAGACAAGAAGGGTGATTTCCGAAAGCTTTGGAATGTTCGAATCAATGCTGCTCTACGAAATATCAATGAGAAATATTCATACAGCAAATTCATTGGCAATCTCAAGAAAGCAAATATCGCTATCGATAGAAAGATTCTTTCTCAGCTCGCTCATGAGAATCCAAAGTCATTCGAGATTATTGTGAAGAAAGTTAACTAACAAAAAAGAGCCTGAGGGCTCTTTTTTCTAATCTAGATTGTATCTCTTCAATCTCTCCGGATATAGAGCATCGACTCCGAGATTATCCCTTATTTTTTGAGCTAGAAACAATGAAGCTTTTGGCTCTCCCATTGCTACAAAGATTCTTTTTACAGTATCTTGTGCTGTACCAGCAAATTCTAATAAATGATCTGAGTCTTTGTGAGAAGAATAACCAAGTATGGTTTCAATCTTTGCCTTAACCTTTATTTCATTTCCATGAATATCAATCTTCTTTTCCCCATCAAGAAGATGACGACCTATTGAACCGAGAGTCTGGTATCCGACAAGCAAGATAGTATTTTTTGCATCTGGTAAATAAAGTTCTTCATGATGCAATACTCGCCCACCGACAGACATGCCTGAACCAGCAATAATAATCTTCGGGCTCTTGGCATGATCAATTTCATGAGAAGCTTGACTGTTTACTGTAAAAGAAAGTCTTGGAAAATTA
>JAYTHA010000011.1:0-2457 GCA_043732935.1 Candidatus Tayloriibacteriota bacterium | reverse complement strand
CAATCCAATACACAACAATTATTAGATTTTAAAACAACTGGCTCACGTCAGGATAGACCTTGCTTTTATGTATATTGCGTGGTATGGTTGTGTAAACATCTTTAACAATTGGTGAAAAACTTAGAAAGGTAAATATGCTTAGAAATTCTGGCCTGAGTGCAACTGCCGAACTGCTTTTGATAGAACGAAATGAAGAACATGAAGCTCGGTTAAAAGCCGAAGCCCGAGCGAATGCAGCCGTGAAAAAGTACAAGGTGTTGGCTCGGAGTGTCAAACACCTTTTGAAAACCCTTCAAATTGAGAAACCTACGAGTGAAATTGAAGAGGTTCTCACAGCACTTCGTTCGCCAAATAGGAAATCAAAGTAGTTAAAGGTTCCTAAGGAATCCGACGCGGTGGGTCATCAAGCCTACTGCGTTTTTATATACATAAGTAATTGCAATTTTATCACTCTCCCGTATACTAAACAGTGAAAATTAATCTAAAAATATGACATCTGATAACGAAGAAAAAAAAGACAAGGAAAAAGCTGATGATGCTGATATTTCCTATGACGAAGGAAGTGATGCGGAACTTGATGATAGCGTGGTTGGCGAAGGCTCGCTTCAAGAGACTGTGAAAAAGCTCAAGGAAAAACTCGCGAAAGCTCAAGAAGAAAAGAAGGAATATCTCGATAAATGGCAGAGGGATAAGGCGGAATTTTTGAATGCCAGAAAGCGCGATAAAGAGGCCAACGATGAGTTTCTAAAATTTGCTAATGCTAACTTAATTTCAGAGCTCATTCCAGTGCTTGAAAGTTTTAACATGGCCATTGGAAATAAGGAGGCTTGGGAAAAAATTGATAAGAATTGGAGAATAGGAGTTGAGTATATTGCCAATCAGCTCAAAAAAACTCTTGAGGATAATGGCCTGATTGAAATCGATCCAATTGGTAAACCTTTTGATCCAATGCGGGATGAGGCGATTGAGTTCGAACCAGTCACGGACAAGGATAAAAATCACACTGTCACTACGGTAATTCAGAAAGGCTACATGTATAACGGCAAAGCATTGCGAGCACCGAAGGTAAAAGTAGGTGAATTCAAAGTTGCTGAATAAGTGCGTGCTTAGGAAATTTGATACATGTTTGATCAACTTTATAAATCTCTAAACCAAGAACAGAAGAAAGCAGTCGACACTATCGACGGGCCAGTCATGATTGTTGCGGGTCCGGGAACTGGGAAGACATCCATTCTCACTTTACGTATTGCAAATATTTTACGTCAGACGGATACTTCGCCTGAGAATATTCTCGCACTTACATTTACAGAATCTGGCGCGTATGCGATGCGCAAAAAACTTGTGGAGATTATTGGCGCGTCTGGATATCGAGTAACTATTTCTACTTTTCATGGATTTTGTAATGACATTATTCGGCAGTATCCAGAAAAATTCCCTGGAATAATTGGCGCTACTCCTGCGGCGGATATTGATCAGGTGATGATGATGGAGGAAATTATTTTGGGTGGTGAGTTGACCCTTCTAAAACCATACGGTGATCCTCTATACTATGTGCGGCCTGTGCTCGGAATTATTCGCGAACTCAAACGTGAGGGTATTAGTACAGAACGATTTGTGGAGGAAGTTGCAAAACAAGAGGCTGATTTTGCAACTATTCCTGATCTTATACATGAAAAAGGTGCGCACAAAGGAAAAATGAAAGGCGAGCACATCAAGCTCAAAAATGAAATTGCAAAAAATAAAGAGCTCGCGGGTTTGTATTCAACATATCAGAAAGAACTTGGAACGCGTCGTTTGTATGACTACGAGGATATGATCATGGAAGTGGTGCGGGCACTTCGGAATGATTCGGATTTTTTGCTCGTGCTTCAAGAAACATACCAGTATGTTTTGGCTGATGAACATCAGGATGCTAACAATGCACAAAATGCAGTCCTTGAACTTCTCTCGAATTTCCATGAGCATCCAAATATTTTTATTGTTGGTGATGAGAAGCAAGCAATATATCGATTCCAGGGAGCATCGCTACAAAACTTTTTATATTTTAAAGAAAAATATCCAGATGGAGTTTTTATACATCTCGAACACAACTATCGTTCTCAGCAAAGGATTCTTGATAGCGCGCACCATTTGATCGGACACAATGAATCGTCGAAACAACTCGAACGAGTGCGACTTCTCGGCAAATCTGGTTATATTGAAAAGCATATTGATTTTTATACTTGTGCAAATGAAGAACAGGAGCTCGTATATCTTGCTAGGGATATTTCAAAAAAAATAAAGGACGGCGTACTTCCTGAACAGATAGCTGTACTCTATCGCAACAATCGAGATTCGTTTCCCGTAGGGGCTGCTCTCGGGAAGGAGACAGTGCCGTATCGGATCGAGTCTGAGCAAGATATAACTTCTGATGAATATATTCAGAAATTAATGCTCATCTTGCGAGCGGTAAATAAT
>JAYTHA010000010.1:0-6786 GCA_043732935.1 Candidatus Tayloriibacteriota bacterium | reverse complement strand
AAAGATTTTTAGATTCCAATCCTGCTAGATTTCTTCTAACCGCACCTTCAAATGCTGTTTTATTCTTATTTTTTTCAACTATCGGAAAGTATATCTTTTCAGCGGTAATGGATAATGAATCAGCAATATCATGTGCACAATAATCTAAAATAGATCGAGTATTCTCAAAATAATTTTTTATTTTGATTTTTAAATCAGGGTTAATCTCTTTATCATGCAAGGAAGAATTATAAATGTTCTCTATATTTTTGTACTCGTTCTGAATACTTGAGATTAGGGCATCAATATCATTTTTTCTTTTTTTTGCATTCATAAAATTTAAGTTAATTTATCTAACAATATATTTCTTGACTTTTTTAGAGCAAGATTCTCTTCATTAAGAATCGTCTGTTGTGTAATTATCGGTTGGACAAAATTATTAAACTTAACAAGCAGTTCATGGCTTGGAAAAATAAAATCATATTTCTCGATGTTTCCCTTACTTAAATGGGACACGTTTGTACCAGATGCACAACTAGCCATTAGCTTGGAAAAGTTTCTATCCAACATTAAGTAATATATAAATTCTGTGTAGTCTTTTTCTTTTGTCTCTATTGAACATATATCAAGGGAAATTACTGCTTCTTTAAAATTTTCTGGTAATCTTGCAGGATGACCAATAACTTCTCTGTTTGATGTTAGATCGGTCATTGCAATTAAAATCTGACCCGGGCTAACTGTGTGGGTTTGCTTATACTCACCGGTATAGTATTTTGTCCCTTCTGGATTGAAACCACCTCCTCTTCGGAAATTTCCTAAATTTATTAGTGCGACACCTTTTTCTTCAGAGTTAAGTTCTTTTGACGTATAGGAAACACCTTTATTCAAATCAGCAACATCAGATATTTTTTTAAAACTCCAGCCTACGGGAATATTTCCCCTCGTGCTTTCAATAAATTTTGTTTTAATGTATTCAGGAAAACGAAAATTAAAGAACCACTCTTTAAAAACAGTTTCTGCTATTTTCTCCAACCTATTAATAATAAAGTTATTGTTTTCAATTTTTCTATCATAAGCATTTAATATTTGAGCTATTTTCACCTGATCTTCAATGCTAGGTAGATCAATTTCAAGTTTTTTAATCGATTCTATTGTAAGTGCACTCTGTGATGAGCCAATTGAGCTAGCTTCGATCTGAGACTGCCCCTTTGATGAAGTTATCCAGTAATATAAGTATAAAGAATCAATGCCATCATAGTTTTTAAACCAAGTTAAATTTCCATCTTTAAAATAAAAAGGCTTGTCGTTTGTCACTCTAAATGGAGTACCTATGCTTCCAACTGACGTCAGTAAAATATCACCTTCCTGTGGGACCCCAAATTTTTCTTTTATTTCATTGTATCTATCCTTAGAAATATAAAGTTCCAATGAAATAGGCTTCCCTTTGTAGGCCTCGATGATCTCCTTTGACCGGAAAAAAGGGATTCCGTTATCCTTATATTCTGAAAGATAAATACGCTTGCTAGAAGTTACTTCTAACACAGATCCTAGGGGCCTTGTTGTCCTATTTATTTTTTCTAATAGCTTGTTCATATATCTAGAAACCAAGTAAACTTAAGTTGTTTTCAATATCACTTTCAAGTTTTTGACTCTTAATAAAAGCTTCCCGAAGCTCTTTTGATAGATTTGTCATTTTGTCTTCAAATGAAATTCCGTCGTCCGCAATATCTGTAAGTCCCACGTATCGCCCTGGAGTAAGTACATATCCATTCTTTTTTATCTCTTCAAGATTTGCTGATTTACAGAAACCAGAAATATCTTCATATTTTCCTGCACCTGATTCTCCACGCCATGCACGAACAGTGTCAGTAATCTTTTTGATTTGTTCCTTATTGAAAATAACCTGCTTACGAGAAATTTGTTCGAATGTGTCTCGTGCGTCAATAAAGAGTGCCTCTCTTTTACGTTTTCGAAAACGATCACCCCCTTTGTTCTTTGCTAAAAACCAAAGAGACACAGGAAGTGTTACGTTATAAAAAAGTTTTGCTGGGCAAGAAATAATTACATCAACCAAATCAGCTTCGATTAGTTTTTGTCTAAGGTCACCTTCTTTTCCAGATACTGCCAGAGCCCCATTTGGCATTACAAAGCCAGCTTGACCGTTCGGTGACAGGTGATGGACGAAATGTTGTACCCAAAGAAAGTTAGCGTTTCCTGATGGTGGAATACCGAGAGTTATACGAGGATCATTATCTGAAAGTTGAGATGGATTCCACTCTGCATTAAAGGGTGGATTTGCAATTGCGAAGTCTGCTTGTAAATGAGGAAACATATCTTTGTAATAAGTGTTCCCAAGCTCAATCTTTCCAGATAGGCCTCTAATAGCAAGGTTCATCTTGCAAAGACGAAGCGTAGTCTGGTTACTCTCTTGGCCATTGATTGCAAGCTTGGACGGATCCATTTTGTGATCTCGCAAATATTCGCCCATAGATACAAACATGCCTCCACTACCACAGGCAGGATCAAACACACGAGCATTTTCGTATGGTTCCAATATTTCAACGAGTAATTTAACGATCGATCTTGGTGTGAAGAATTCTCCTCCACGTTTTCCTTCCGATGATGCAAATTGACCGAGAAAATATTCATAGATACGTCCAAGAATATCTTTCTCTCGATCAAAATCATGGTCAAACGATATTTGTGAAAAAATATTAACTAATTCACCAAGAACAGTGTGGTCAAGATTTACTTTTGTATACACACGAGGGAGAACATTTTCAAGTTGAGCAGGATTATCCTTTTCAATTAATTCCATTGCGTTATCCAGAACTTTACCAAGATCTGAACTCATCGTCTTTGTCTGAAGAAATTCCCATCGAGATTTTTCAGGTACATAAAAAACACCTTCCGAAGTATAGAAATCTTTAGTTTCTAAAATAGCTTTTCTAGCTTCTTCTGTCGGAACATAAAAGTCGGCGTTCTTTTTATCTCGAGTCATTTCAGTCAAAACCTCACGGCGTTTGTAGAACGAATCTGAAATGTATTTCAAAAATAGAAGGCCTAAAACAATGTTTTTGTATTCTGAGACATCAACATTACCTCTTAATTTATCTGCCGCCATCCAAAGCTCTTTTTCAAAACTAAGATCGTGATGGTGGCTTTTATCCAAAACCTTCTCAGTCACTTTTTTCTGCTCTTTTAATATACGAGCTAGGAGGTCTTCAGATAGGGACGATTTTGGTATTAAATAAGTTGGTTTAGAAGAATCACCAACGTTTTCAGCCTTAATATCACCTTTTTTGATCTTCTGATGAACGGCTATACGGCTAATACCGAGCATTTTAGCAAGCTGAGTTGGGGTGACAAATTTGGTTTTATCGATTGACATGTGTTAAGGATAGCACACTATCCAAGTTTATGCAACTTAACACATGTAAAGTTACCAACAGCTAGTATCCTGAAGGCTCTAGACTTCTTCGACGATGAGCGTCATCAATGTGTTTTGCAAACCCGCTACAAGTGACCCTGACGTAGGTCGAATTAACAAACAAAATATATGAAATTCATCAAAGCAGAACCAAAGGATATAACCGGCTCAAGTTTCAATGGATATATTGAGACCACATATGATCGCCTTGTCAGTTGTCTGGGTGAACCAAACGACAGAGTCACTGACGAAAAATGGAAATCAGGTGACGGAAAAGTACGAGTTGAATGGACATTCAAAACGAAGCATAAAAAGCCAACTGTGATTACGATATACGATTACAAAGAAATAATTCCAGTAAACGAGGTGACGATGTGGCATTTTGGATCAAAAGGAGATGTAAAAAAGATAGATGATTTTTTCAAAGAGAAGGGTTTGAGCAAGAAATCAGAGATTTGAGCGGATATAGTTACCAACAGACCCCTCCTAGACTCCCCATCGGGTCTCTGTCATCAATGTAGGTATGGATCACACAATACAAAGGCCAGTGGGGATGGAGGCCAAAATATCAATCCCTGTAAGGGTTAAATACTGCCTGTACGCACGTAAAAGTACGGAACAAGAAGATAAACAAGTCCTCTCCATTGATAGCCAAATCAGGGAAATGGAGAAATTAGCGGAGACCGAAGGACTGGAAATTGTAGACAGGAAGCAAGAATCTCACTCTGCCAAGGAAGCCGGACAACGACCTGTTTTTAACGAAATCGTCGATGAACTGAAATCAGGCAAGTTCAACGGAATCCTGACATGGGCACCAGACCGTATCAGTAGAAACGCGGGAGACCTTGGTAGAATCGTAGACCTTATGGATCAGGGGATGCTAAAAGAAATCCGCACTTACGGAGGTCAGCGATTTACCAACAACCCGAATGAAAAATTCCTACTAATGATCCTTGGGAGTCAGGCAAAACTCGAAAACGACAACAAAGTGATTAACGTGAAACGTGGACTGCGTACGCGAGCTACCATGGGATTGAGGCCTTCCATTGCTTTAACGGGATATTTGAACAGCACAAAAAAGGATGAAAAATGCCAAGTAGTAGTTGACCCCCTACGAGCACCAATCATCAAGCAGATGTTCGAGAAAGTGGCCGACGAAGGATACAGCGGACGGCAAATATATAGGTGGCTTCGGGATACTGGATTCAAGACGAGATTTGGTAAAGAAATATCTTTAGGTAATATATATAGATTACTTCGAAACACTTTCTATCACGGAATATTTGAGTACCCTATTGGAAGTGGGGAATGGTATACGGGAGCGCATATTCCAATAATTACCAAAGAACTTTTCCACAAAGTGCAGGAAAAAATACATGGCGAGAAAAAGAAAGCCTACGGCAGAGAATTCGCATTTACTAAAATGCTTCACTGCGCGCATTGTGGGTCAGGCATAACAGCAGAGGAGAAAATCAAGGAATTGAAAGATGGTGGGTTCAATGCACATGTGTATTACAGGTGCACCAAACTTAAGAATAAAGACTGCCCGAATGAATCGGTGAAAGAATCAATATTAATAGATGAGATGTTACCCATCATAGACGATACGAGCCTCGACAAAACAGAGTTGAAGCAAAAACTTGAAAAAGAGGTTACTCGCTATGCCCTCTTTCAGACCGGAGTGCTTAAACAGGATTTGAAGCAGTCAAAAAAACACAAAGATATCAGTATTAAAACATTCGCCAAATACATGCTTCAGCATGGGACGATACTGGAGAAGCGAGAGGTGCTCTCATGTATCAAAAGCAAGATATTGCTGAAGGACAAGAAGTTAAGTATAGAGTGAATAAAAACATAGCCTTATCGGAGATCGGTGGCACGATTCAATGAGAGAGACGATGTGAGGCAGCTTATTCTGTTTTTGGTTTGAACGATATTATAAACTAGAAAGACTGAATACGTCGCCACAATCCCGTTTGAGGAACAAGATTTTACTGAAGAATAAAGTTATTTATTTGTAACTATTCCTGCATTTAGAGATTTGCTTAGCCGAGTTCTAATTCTTTAGTCTATTTTCTAACCTCGCTGATCTCTTGGTTTTCATCGTATTAACGAGGGCTTTAGTAAAATCTTTACACGTAAGTTTTCTTCCGAGCCTTACCTCAAGACAACTAATACAAAGTTTCCCTTTAATTTTTGGGTTAGCCTTTTTCCATACTCTTGAGTAAAGCATATAATAATCACTCCACGTATCTTTTTTACAGTCCATACATGACCACCCCTTTCTGTTTTTAGGTAATTTCATGATTAACAGTTTATCAATTTTTTTGTCTTAAGTATATTAAATTTTCTCACTACTGGTATAATAGATACCCATGGAAAAGGAAATAGAAAAACTCGATATAGGCCCTATTCACAAAGCAAATATGGTGCTAGTTCTTTTTGATGAAAAACCCGCTGCAGAAATAGATGTTTTTTCGTGGGGAGATTCTCCAGATAAAGTTGAAAAAGTTATAAAAGATTCAGGCCTATTTTATAAAAAGATTGTTTCAAAAAGTAGTAAGGTTTTGGCCACATTCTGTATTTCTAAGCAGAAAACATTAGTTGATGCTTTGGCTATAGCAATCGATACTGGAAATGATGCAGATTACGGCAGGCTTATGGGTTATCCAGAGACGGCAATAGAAGCGTATGTTAATAAAACCAGTACCACCAAATATGATACCGATAGATTATTCAATTTTGCTTTTTCACAACAAAATCATATAGAGGAAATGAAAACTGTTACTAGGTGGAAAGAGGCTATCAAAAGACATGCACCAGAACTTTACAAGGAGTCATATGTTGTTGGGATGTGATATAATTTAGCTATGGAAAAATTCCCAACCGATGTTCAAACAAACCCACAAGAGGCCAGTATAGATGCGCCTATGGAATCCTCAAATGAACGTGAAGCATTACTTCGACAAAAATTGGCGGAATTAAACGAAACGACCGATCTCCTTGGTCTTGAAATAGAGCCTGGAATCAAGGAAGCTGTTGCATATCTCAATCTTTTAGGAATAGAAACATCATCTTCTTGTGGAGGTCATGATGAGGAAGATCGTGCTTCACTGCCATATATCCAAGGCCATGCCAAAGGGGAACCGCTATACAGGTATGTTGGTGAGGAAGAAATTGTAAAAGGACTATTAGCTAGATATGGTCTAAAAAAGAAAAATGAACTTTTTTCAAACCAAGAAGCTGAGGATGAATACTATTCTCAATTAGATTCGGCTGAGGAATCACCTGAATATGTAGAATGGTATGCCAAGAATGATCCGTTAGAAAAGCAGGCAGAATCCATGGTTGCACAATTTAACGAGACGAACCCAGAA
>JAYTHA010000009.1:0-2689 GCA_043732935.1 Candidatus Tayloriibacteriota bacterium | reverse complement strand
GGTAACATTGGATGCTGTAGAAAAACAAAAGCTCTTTTACTTCATTTTTGAGGAAAGATTGGCCTACAGCAAAAAAGACGGCTATCGAACCGATGAAATACCTTGTGTTTCAAGGCTTTTTGAGGAATTTGCTAGTGCAAATACCCTTGATGTGGAGATGCCGGGAATCGAACCCGGGTGCAGATGAGTTTTTCAAGTGAGTCTACGCAATGTATTTTGTTTGATGTTTAAGCTATATATCTAAAAAACAAAAGAAACGATATAAAGCCGATCTTCAAGGTTTCGGAGGACGATCGAAGAGAATCGCCAACCTATTCTGAAAATATAACACCAGGTTCGAACTCTTCAGAAGGGAGTCCGATTGATGCGCATAGCGAGCTTACGCTCGAGCTGTTGCGAAGACAAGGTCATTCATCGCGAACGGTGAACGAATTGCTTTTTGTGCTGTAGCACTTAGGGTTCCTGAAAGTTTAACGAGTTTTCAGAATACTCGATTGCGCACAAAGGAAAAATGACACCTGTCGATGCCTTTCATCCCCATATGTGTTCTATTTTCAAGGAACTGGTCTATTATACAGTATGTGTCAAGGGTTAAGACGTTTCGTAAGTTGACCTATTACGGATTCAGTAATAGGCTTCTAGATAGAAAGAACCTTAGCGACGACCGTCAGGGCTGACTTTCTAAAGACAAACCAATCATGAGAATATGTTTTTCCGCAAGAAATTGGTGTCTTTCGGTGCACCTATCAAACCGAATGATTTGTGGGGCAGATTCCAAGAGAAGATTTGGGGAATGAGGCGACAGGATTACAAGCTGATCGAGCTGGCAATAAGGTGTGTTATTGAACACCAGCGAAGCATCTGGAACCTCTACATACTTCAACGTCAAGGAATTGGAATTGCTTGCGTTCCTGATGTTCCAGGGGAAAGGGTTTACATGAGAAGCAGAGCTGTGCACGTCAGATTGCCACTTGAGGACGTGTCGATTCATATCAGTTGGCCGACGGGTAAGGATGCATTCGGGCTAGGTCCTGACAATATCTCCGTGTGCTACTGGATTGATGACCACAAGGGTTTTGCTATGAAACTACTTGAAATAACCAACCGACTCGTTATCAAGGAAGGTACTAGGATTTTTGGCACTGGTTGTGCCAAGCCAAGAACTTTTCTTTGCGAGATGGATGGACATAGTCATTCAAGTTACCCACCAGCTATCGAACAGATCATCCTCTAAAGCGCAGGTTCCACTCCGGGAACCTGCGCTTGTTAATTTATTTCAACTCTCTCTTAATATCCCGATTTGCTTCTCGCTTTTTTATACTTTCTCGTTTATCAAACTTTTTCTTACCCTTCGCAAGACCAACTTCAATTTTAATTCGATTATTTTTTAAATACACCGAAAGGGGAATGAGGGTCAATCCGCTATTTTTTGTTCCAACTAACTTATCAAGTTCAATTCTTTCTTTTTTACTTATCAAAATTCTTCTCTCTCGGTCCGGTACAAAACCTGCTGGATGATTATTCGCTTGATATGGAGAGATGTTCATGTGAAGTAAAAACATTTCGCCAGTTTTAATGAGGATATACGAGCCTTCAAGAGAGGCTTTACCTGCTTTTAAAGCTTTCACTTCAAAACCAGACAATTCGATACCAGCTTCAATTTCACGTTGAATTTCATAGTTAAAATACGCTTTTCGGTTTTGAATTAGGGTCTTTTTCATACTTAGTATGCCAATAATACCAAAGTTCGCCAAAATGTTATATACTCGTGCAATATGAAGAACACAAATAACACTAATAAGCGTATGCCAAGAGAGAACCAGACAGGTCTCCAGAATCCAAAACAAGCTCCAAAAAAGAGCCAAAAAAATGTATTTTTCAACAATATTTTTGGAAGCGTGCTGATTTTTGCATTCCTCGTGATTCTGTATACTTTCACAATTGGTTCGTCTAAGCCGATTGATACTGTTTCTCTTTCTGATGTGGCCAATGATATTTCAAGTGGAAAAGTGGCAAGTATTGTGGTGACTGGTGATAATTTAAATATCAAATACGTCGATAAGACTGAGAAATTAGCAAAGAAAGAAACGCAGGATTCGTTATCTCAATCTTTAACTAATCTTGGAGTAGCTAAGGAAAAAATTTCAGCCGTGCAGATTACGAATAAGGATGATACTGGTGTCATTTATTGGCTTGGAAATATTTTGCCATTCTTATTGCCGATACTTTTGGTTGTTGGGTTGGTTTGGTATTTGAGTCGACAGGTGAGGGGAACAAATGCTCAAGCATTGTCCTTCGGACAGTCTCGTGCCCGAATGATTAATCCTGAGGATAAGGGATCTCGAGTGACATTTAAAGATGTTGCCGGTGCAAAGGAAGCCAAAGAAGAGTTGGCGGAAATTGTGGACTTCTTGAAAAGCCCGCAAAAGTTTTTGGACATAGGAGCGCGAATTCCTAAGGGAATCTTGTTGATGGGAGCACCAGGAACTGGAAAGACATTGTTGGCACGAGCGGTTGCAGGGGAGGCTGGTGTCGCGTTCTTCTCTATCTCCGGATCAGAATTCGTAGAAATGTTCGTGGGTGTGGGGGCGTCGAGAGTGCGAGATCTTTTTCAAATGGCCAAGCACACTGCTCCGGCTATTATTTTCATCGATGAAATCGATGCAGTAGGGCGCTTAAGAGGGTCTGG
>JAYTHA010000008.1:0-3793 GCA_043732935.1 Candidatus Tayloriibacteriota bacterium | reverse complement strand
AGAAGAACAATTATGTTTAAATCGAATTAGACGTAGAGTTGTGAGAGCAGTCGAGAATACTGAAGATTACTCTGAAGTTGGTTATTTACAGAATAATATGAATAATATTGGATTTGCTAGTAATTTAGATAACGATGTGTCTATCGAGATCAGTAATGAGCACGAGCTTCTACGTAATAAATTGATTAAACATCTTGATATGCAGTATTTAAATGATAAGCTTCGTTGGATAAGAATATAAATAATTAATTACACATTCATTCATCGTCACTGCTAGTTTCTTCATTTTCATTTTCAATTTCATCTTGTAATTTCATTAAGGCTACTTTAATTTTATCTACCCATAATCCAATCATAAAATTATTAGGATCATCATCTAGGCTACCTATCTTAATTTCTTTTAAATAAGTTAAATCCGTTTCAGCTCGTTGAAAGTTGAACTTCTTACTCGTAGAAGAACCTTTAGAGGAATATCCATATGTGCCGTGTAGCATCTCGTTGATGGTTTCGTAGTCTTTTCCGTCATAAGGATTAGTAGGTGGTGGAGAATGTGACTTTGCAGCAGGCGAACGAATTCGTGTAGGGTAGGATCTCTGATTCACTGTTGCACTTCGTGAATTCAATGTTACAGTCGAATTTGCTGCATCAGTAATACTCGGGAAATTCACAGCAGCAATACTTGGAAGTTCTTCATTCATGGAAGGGGTATATTCTAGTGCGTCGTTACCCTCATTTGGACTGAATAAAAAGCGATCGTCGAAATCATGATCTGAATTATACAGGGGAAGGACGACGGCCTGTGCTGGAGTGTATGCCTTCTCAGCCAGTACAACAGGTTGTGCTTGCAAATTTGCTCTCTTCAATTTCTGATTATTCTGTCTTTGATTGAGCAATAGCTCTTCATTCTCCCAATAGTTGTTCATGTAAATTGCAACCTTGGCCTGTCATAATAAATTATCAATTGAAATTAAAATTTCACATTTACGGTGATGAAATTTACACAGCCACCAACCTTCTGTGCTTCTGTGGTCGCAGTCCTACTCAAATTATCTATGACTTGTAGGTCTCTTGCACTCCTATTCATCTCAAGCTCTTCATCCACTTGTAGTAAATGCTGTGCTCTCATGGAATTTGCATCTGAGTTCTGCTTTGCAACAGAACTTTCCATAGTTACCTTTTCCCTCTGACTTGTTCGACCAGGTGGTCTCCTTGAACTCTTTAATCCGTTCTCATCCGTAACGTAGTTATCGCTCTCTGTTGGACCATCACTGATAGGCTGATTAACCCAATGCTCCGTCGGTTTTTCTGACGAAACACCATACATTACCCATCCTATCCATTCCTGCGGATACCAAGTTGTCCAAGCTTCAGAAATGGATAGACCAGAAGAAATGGACGACGGTTCATCTGCATCCTCCTCGTCATCATCAAGAACATTATTTGTTGAGCTTGATTTTTCACTCTTCTGATATCTTGTGGTGAAGGCTTCTTTACGAACTTCGCCTAACATATCCTCCTTACTTTTACCAGATGGTACCCCTTGCGGACATAACCTAACAAAAATTGGATGAGTCAGCTGTTGTTCGCTATTGTAGAATGATGTAAACGAGACAAAAAAATTACCTTCTCCAAATGAAAGACAAAGTATTGTTCATATAAGTCTTCATTTGACTATATTTCTTCCGAAGTTTTATTCCCGTCATAATCTCCTTCGCCTTACCCGTTCCAATGTTCAAAAATTTCATAGGTATAGAGCTAACTCTTTTACCAATTATTGGGTCTTTGCATAACGTCAAATATACTTTCTCGAATTTCTTCGAGAAAGTGTCCTCTTGTAAAATTTGGGATAGGACAGGTCCTTCCGCAATTCCCAAACCACATTTCAGAATAATCAATCCTGCAACTTGCTTAATTTCGCTGCTATATTTTCTGTACAACGCTTGTTCTTCATTATTAAGTATCACGACTCCAACATTCTTTGCTCCATTCTTCAAAGCGGGTGGCGAGCATTCAAAATTGACGTCCGCGGAAATCGAAGAGGATTGATTTGTAGTCGAATTCGAGGACGACGACGAAGATGAAGTCGAAGTCGCAGTTGGTTTCGACTTAGCAACCTTCTTCGCCTTCGGTTTAGCAGCTTTAACCATTGTAGAATAAGTAGTAGTATCAATGTGCTTGAGTAGAGTCGATGTGATTCAGCAGTAATTGAGTGCTCCGAAGGTTTTCAGATGAGGTTTGATCATCTTGAAAATGGGGCTACTTTTTGGCCAAAACTGATCATCTAAAAAATATTTCTGTCATCTTTTTCTGGATGATAATTTTCGGATGGATAAGGAATGCCTTAAAAAATATTCTATCCGAAAATTGGATTTGAGATAACGGTTTTGGACAGGCTAAGGAACGGCCTTTTAGATGAAATTGAATTTTGAAGAAAGAAACTCGAAATGGAGCAGATCATTTCCAAGAGTTATCTCGGTCGCACATCACCGCACTCCCCACGTTCAAAAGCCGTCGAATATATCTCACGACAATTCATAGGAATGGAAGCGATTTATTTATTTGGGTTGAAGAAACTTGGCGAGGCGTTCATCAATTCGCAACAAATAAAAAGAGAAACTCTTAAGATGGCAATGGGAATCAAAGTTCCGGACTATAATTTGAAAGGAATGCCTCTGGTCAACAATATCCGTGCGGGTCGAGCAATTTCTCAGGCGTTTAATGACAAACAAGGTGGGGTTAAAGTGGTAGTAGCGCCTCCTGGTTCGGGAAAAACAACATGCATTCGATCATATATGAACCGCTTTATCGATAGTGGTGGTAAGGCACGAATGCTTGCAAGTGAATTTAGAAAGGAGGACGATTTCTACGCAGCTTTCGGTGGCGAGGATAACCGACTGATTCTCTTCGAAATTCTTCCTTTGAGGTCATTGATTGTAATCGATCAACTAGAGCATTTCAAACCGCTGCCGACAGAGATTGAGGGTCTGATTCTTCATCTAGCGTGTGAAAGCCGCCGCACTGCGGAATGCAATGTAGTGATATCTGTATCTGACTCAACATTAGCGAAGAAAGTTCTTGAAATAAACGGTCTGGACAAAATCAAGGCAGCTGGACGAGCAACTGATTTTCGCTGGGGAAAGGAAGAAGTTGCGACTTTCATCAACATCGGATGTGTCAATTGGAGCGAAGAAAATAAAGTCACATTTGCGCACCTAGGGATGTTGGCTGGAAGTCCCGCGTTTATGAACTCTGTGCTCTATATGTTTCCGTCTGGTCTTCCAAGTGATATTGAGAACATAAGATTGAATGCTATGACTTTCGACAGGAAGTGGACGGAGTTCGAGGAGTGTGGACTTTGATGCACATCATTTTCAGTATTGTTTTACAAAATTTTTTTACTACGTAACTTTCTTGCAAAGACCGAATATTTAAAAATTGCTTCCAAAAGCATATATTTGTAGATGAAATACAAGACGAGTTCAATGAGGGAATGAAAATCGTTTTTTAAATGCCTAAGTATGTTCTACTACAGTTTTAACCATAAAAACTTTTCGGGAAAATATTCAACTATTTCGGACACTATTTGGATTTAAAAAGTCCATTAAGTAATTATAGTAAAATAATAAAGTTAATAATAATGAGGAATGAATAACATTTTTTTAAAATACTTAAAATATATTCTATAGTTTTAATAATGAAAAAACTTTTCGGGGCAACATTCAACTATTTGGGACAACTATTCGGGTTTAATAAGTCCATAAAGTTTATTTCAATCGATGGAATCAAATAATTC
>JAYTHA010000007.1:0-3983 GCA_043732935.1 Candidatus Tayloriibacteriota bacterium | reverse complement strand
TTCAGAAGTTGATATTCTGTTCAGTTGAGTGAGTTCTATTGCTCTGAATGAAAATATATACAATTCTGTTCCTTTAAATGTGCGGTACAAATATTTCGGCAGATTTTGTACTTTTGGGTGGTTTTTGTCCGTTGATGAGATTTGGAATAGTGAAAATAATTGTTTTTTTGGTTTTTTGTGAACACTAAAATGGTGAGACCCCTCGGGAGGTACAGAACAGGAATTTGGTTTTTTGTATTTTGTCTAGCACTAGGAACGACCTAATGTATCCAAATAGAACCTCTATCCAAATCAATTTCTGACTCTTTTATTGGACAGTGTGCCGTAACGTGAATTTCAATTTCGTCCATTTTTCTATCTAAACAGTTGATGTTTCGATAGAACTTCTTTAGAAACCTCGAGCATTTACTCACCAACCTCACAATTTATTAAATGTTTCCGAACTATCCCAAATCGCGTTCATTTGCGGAGTACTTGAAACGCAGCATAGCGAGGAAGAAACTATATGCGCTTACGGTGGAGGAAGAGGGCGAACAAAAGTTAGATGAAAATGATGAAGAGGACGATGTTAAAGAAAAGGGGTCACCACAAAAAAGAAAAACTTATGAAAGAGAACACTATGAAGATAGTTGCTGGTGGAGATTTCTGCAGCGGGACAATTTAGATGATTTGACAAGTAGAGATGGGAAGACTTTTAGGAATCGTTTTACCGTGCCTTATCAATTATTTCTCCAGTTACTGACAATGGCTACAGAATGGTTCCCTCAAAATGAAGTAGATGTTTTTGGGAAGCAATTGACACCTATTTCGCTGAAGTTATTGGGGACTTTACGAATTCTGGGGAAAGGATGTAGTTAGGATCTTTTATATGACTCATCTGGAGTATCAGCAGAAGTTCATAGAAGATGGACATTAGCTTTCATAGCTAAATTTGCAATGGAAATGTATCCCGTGTATGTCCATGGCCCAAGAAACAACGAAGAA
Source organism: Candidatus Tayloriibacteriota bacterium (assembly GCA_043732935.1). Lineage (GTDB taxonomy): Bacteria > Patescibacteriota > Minisyncoccia > Phycocordibacterales > PALSA-1337 > CAIOGI01. The sequence continues at coordinate 2,999 of JAYTHA010000007.1, read as the reverse complement.
ATGGAAAGTGTAACTGGTCTATATGCTGCTAGTGGATTTCCAGGCTGCATCGGATCTACAGATTGTGTTCATATCAGATGGGAAAGGTGCCCAGCTATTTGGGCTTCAGCATACCGTAATGGTAAACACAGTTATTCATCGATTGCATATGAAATGACTGTGACTCATTCAAAGAAATTTCAATCTACAACAACTGGACATTACGGTACCACATCCGATAAGACAATAGTCAAATTTGATGGATTTGTTCAGCAAGTTCGATTTGATAAAAGGTACACGGATGCAGAGTTTGAACTTCAAGTAGGCCCCAAGGAGTGGAGTACTGAAAAAGGAGTGTATCTATTAGTCGATGGTGGGTATCATAAATGGAGGGTCATGCAATGCCCCTATAAGTTCAGCTGCGAGGTGAATAGTGTAAGATGGTCAGAATTTGCGGAAAGTATTAGAAAGGATGTAGAATGCTCTTTTGGGATATTGAAAAAAAGGTATCAATTCCTTAAAAATGGGGTTAACTGGCATAAGAAAACTGATATTGATAATGCTGTATTTTCTTGTGTAATACTGCATAATATGTTACATGAATTTGATGGGTATGATGAAAGATGGGAAAATGAGATAGAGAACACTCATACTGATAGAGAAGAACAATCAGTGCTTGACCGCATAAGAAGAAGGGTTATAAAAGCCACAGAGAACAACTATGATTTTTCCACAGTTGGTAGATTATTTTTAAATGCTAACAATGTAGCGTATGCTAGTTATTTAGATGAGGTTGAAGTTGAATACTCTGATAAATTTGATACTCTTCGTTCTAGACTAATAAATCATCTTAATTTTCAATATCTTGAAGGTAAATTAAAATGGGTACAAATATAATTATTAATTACAAATTAATTTACGTAAATAAAAAATATCTTATTAATTTAAAATTCATCAGTTTCTTCATCACTGTAAGGGGTTAGTGATATGGCATAAGTTATTTTTTTAATCCAATTCTTAATGAGAAAAAGATCTTCAATATTTTTTTGATCAATTTCAGTGAGTAATTCAACATCTGCCGTAGCAGATTGTAAATCAAAGTTATCTAAACACAATACACCTGCTTGTTTAATAGGATATAAGCCATGTAAAATAGTGTTAAGTTCCTCCCAGTCCATTCCCTCGAACTTATTTGTTCTCTTCTTACTTGGTGGTGGGTTGCGTTTGCTTAACGTTTTGAGTTTAACTATGGGAATACTACTCCTAAGAATAGGCGAGATAGATTTAGGTGTGGTATTCTTGTCACCATAAAATCCTTGTTGGCTTGGTGACTGCGAGGGGAACAGGGTATTTGATTGAATATTATTGTCTCCCAGAGGAGTGTTGCCTATGAAGGATGGGCCACGGAAGTAATCATCTTCGTCAATTGGGGCGTCAAGCAAAGGCGATTCTTCCTCATTCAAGTTTTCTTCCTCCAGCTCTCTTCTCTCCTCCTCTTGTATTTCTCTATTCTCCTCCTCTTCAGCTAGTGGAAGATCTTGAATTTGCAATGGCTGGGTTGGAATAAGCTCAGTGTTAGTTGCAGTGCCTGTGGTAAATACAGCAGAGAGTCTCGCTTCTTCCCTGTCAAGATATTGATCCATAAGCTTATTTGCTTTCTCCTAGAAAATTATAAGTAAAAAAAATAAGAATTTTTTTGCCAGAGCTTCGCCTCGTTGCGAAAAGAGTGTTGCATCGTCAACATCAACGGACTTTTAAATATCAAACACATTATGTTCCAAAAAATATCAGATGAAAATACCAAATTTTGTGATGAAACTTACCCTCTTCTCATCCGTTCTCGCATGTTGGAGAAGAAGATTGATTTGGATTAAATCATCTTGTCGGGATGCAATGGCTAGCTCATTCTGGGCCACCATCGTTTGTATTGTACTGTTGTTGGTTTTGTTGGTGGTGGTGGCCTTCAGCTCAACTTCTTTCTTCCTTTGATCCACACGACCAGCAGGTTTCTTTTTCATGGAGATAGATTTAGGTCCATCAGATATATTCTCTGTGGTCCAATGCTCGACGGGATCTGGGGCAGGGGCTCCGTAGGCAACCCAGGCTATCCACTCCATAGGATACCACTTCTCCCAGTCCTCCTTTAATTTGATGGCGCTGGTTGATGATGTGGTCATCGAGGAGGTTGTGCTAGACGATGGTTTGTAGGATGAAGAGGAACTAGATGATGAGCTCGATAAAGAATTTGATGGTGGTTTCCGAGCAGCAGAAATTGAGATAGAACTGTTAGACGTGTTTAACGGGTCTTCAATATCGTCGGTGGGATCCTCATTGGCGCTTTTTCCTCTTAAAGAGTAGGCTTCCTTTCTCACGTCATTTAAGACGTCCGTTTTTGAACGGCCAGATGGAATACCATTCGGCGTCAGCCTTCAACACAGAAGGAGACTGTCAGCGAGATGAATCGTAGGGTTAAAGTTATTGTGAGTGATCATACCTTTGGTAAATTGGTGATAGAGTATTACAGATGTAAGTCTTCATAGTGCTGTACTTCTTTCTCATTTTGTCTCCGCTGAGAATTTCAGTTGCCTTGCTTGTTCCCACTGTTATATAAATGAAAGGGATTTTCTTGACGCGACTTCCAAGTAAAGGATGTTCACAGAGCTCCTTATAAATAGTCTCGTATTCACTGACGAAGATGCTCTCTTGGAGAGTCTGAGAGCAAGTTGTCCTCTCCTGAATATTCAGCCCAACGCGACAAATAATAAGCCCCTGAATTTGTTTAATCTCGGGTATCCACATCTTAAATTGCTTCTGTTGGGCGCCATCAAGGATAGTCTCGCCTTCTCTTATTGATGCCGAGTTAGATCTCGTTGTTGGAGACCGCAGCAAAGTTTGCGTCGGCTGAAGAGGAATCTTAGCACCTTTCACAACTTTCGCCCTAGCGACTTTTGGTGGCTTCACAGCCTTTACTTTGACCATTTTGACGATGGTTTATGATGATGATGTGTGACCTAGGTAGT
>JAYTHA010000006.1:0-6063 GCA_043732935.1 Candidatus Tayloriibacteriota bacterium | reverse complement strand
CTCTACTAAACATAGGATCACATGATGAGGTTTATTAAAATAAAAAACAGGTCCAGACTTTCATCTGAACCCGTTTGTGAATTTACAAGTTCGTGGCTACGATAGCAACCACGGAACAACGAGGAGTAAGCAGACCATCACATTCACTCCTGCATACAGTCTGTCTTCAAGCGTCCACGCCTTTGCCGAAATGAGGGCAAGGGTGTTCGCAAGAAGAAATCCTGAATTGGGAATGATAGGACTGTTTGCTGGTGACTTCCACGTCATAACAATGAACGGAAGGGCTGCTATGACCGCTGCCGCAACCGAGAGTATAAGTGCCCAGCGTGGACCGTTTGTAAGCCAGAGCAGGATGCAGAGTATGACGAGGATGGCGATGACTGTGTCTAGTCCAGACCATCCATATCGTCCTTTGATGAGTAATACGAGAGTGGTTACGGTGGCACCAACTCCGTAAATCATCGGAACTGCTGGGTTGGCTTTCTGTTTCAGCATCGTGAAGCTTGTTATCCAAGCCAATGCCGACCAGAGACCGAATGTAGTGAGAGAAAGTCCCTCACCAGTTCCTTTGGCCGTTGTGATCACCATATAGAGGTATGCCAGGGCACCTACTATGACACTGAGTATACTTAAGTTCTTTTTCAAGGGACACCTTTCTTTTTGTTGTTGAGTTTAGGTTAAAAGTAGCTCTGAAAAGACAAGCCAAATCTCTAAACATATTATAGCATATTAAATGCTAATTTGTCAATAGTATAAAAGCGAGACAAAATAAGGCTATTTTGATATAATGACTTAATAAAAAAATGGCAAAAAAATCTGAAATAACCGATAAGAATCCAGAGCCTGTACCACGAGATCCAGCATTAGGAATTGTCGCACGAAATATCAGCACGGAAATGCGAGAGTCATTCCTTGATTATGCCATGTCAGTTATTACTGACCGCGCTTTGCCTGATGTCCGTGATGGATTGAAGCCCGTTCACCGTAGAATTCTCTATGCAATGCATGAAAAGGGCCTGACAGCTTCTGCAAAATTTCGAAAGTCCGCAGTGGTAGTCGGAGACGTGCTTGGAAATTATCACCCTCACGGCGATGTCGCTGTGTATGATTCTATGGTCGGTATGGCTCAGGATTTCAAGATGCGGTATCAGCTGATTCAAGGACAGGGAAACTTCGGAAATATCGATGGAGACTCGGCTGCAGCTATGCGATACACCGAAGCACGCATGTCGAGAACCGCTGCAGAACTTTTGCGGGATATAGAAAAAGATACGGTAGATTTTCGTCCGAACTATGATGGTACTCGGAAAGAGCCGAGCGTGCTTCCTACTGCCGTCCCCAATTTGCTTTTGAATGGTACTCTCGGCATTGCCGTAGGTATGGCGACGAATATCGCTCCTCACAATCTCGGTGAGGTTATCGATGCAACAACCCACCTTATTGAAAATAAAGAAGCGACCAACGAAGACTTACTTGGTTTTATAAAAGGCCCCGATTTTCCTACAGGAGGAATAATGTATGGTGAAAAAGATATTCATCACGCCTACTCTACTGGTCGTGGAGGTATTCTTGTTCGAGGAGAAGCTGAAATCGTTGAAGATAAGAAAGGTCAATTCCAAATCATTATTTCTTCTATCCCATATCGAGTTAATAAGTCTGATTTAATTGTAAAGATCGCTGACCTTGTACGAGAAAAAGCTATTGAAGGCATAAAGGGACTTCGTGATGAATCGGATCGAGAGATGCGCATCGTTATTGATTTGAAAAACGGTGCATATCCCGAGAAAGTTTTGAATTATATTTATAAGCACACTCAACTCGAGGATACTTTCCATGTAAACACTGTGGCACTTGTGAACGGTGTCCCTCAGACGCTATCTCTCAAATCTATTCTCGAAGAATTCGTTTCTCACCGCGTAGAAGTTATTCGTCGTCGAACAAAATTTGATTTAAATAAAGCTGAAGACCGTGAGCATATCCTTCTTGGCTTGAAAAAAGCTCTTGATCATATCGATGAAATCATTACACTGATTCGCGGTTCAAAAGATGCTGTTGAAGCGCATGCCAATTTGATGAAAAAGTTCAAGTTTTCTGAAAAGCAAGCTACTGCGATTCTCGAAATGCGTCTGCAAAAGCTCGCTGGTCTTGAAAGAAAGAAAGTTTTAGATGAATTAAAAGAAGTTCAGGATCTTATTGAAAAATTGAAGGAAATTCTTTCAAGCGAAAAGAAAGTCCGTACAATTATCAAGGATGAGCTTACTGAAATCAAGGCAAAGTATGGTGATGAAAGACGCACCAAGCTTGTCAAGCATAATCTCAAGGATTTTAATCCTGAAGACCTTATTGCTGATGAAGAAAGTGTGCTCGTTTTGACTAAAGGTGGTTATATCAAGCGAACGAATCCTGATGAATATCGCAAGCAAAAGCGCGGTGGTGTCGGTGTTGTAGACCTTGATACGAAAGAAGAGGATTTTATTACTCATCTTGTCTATGCCAGTGCTCATAACGATCTTCTTTTCTTTACTGATAAAGGAAAGGCATATCAAATAAAGATGTACGATCTTCCTGAAGGAAAACGAGCAACGAAGGGCAAGTCAGTGATGAATTTCCTATCTCTTGCGGAAAGCGAGAAGATTACTTCTATTTTACCGATGCCAAAAAACAAGAAAGAAGCCGAAGGTCTTGCGCTTATGATGGTTACCAAGAATGGTACAGGCAAGAAAAGCTCCTCAAAGCATTTTCAGGATGTGCGCCGATCTGGTCTTATAGCTATTACACTTGATGATGGTGATGAACTTATGTCAGCTTCATTCGTTTCAAAGGACGATAATGTCGTTATCGCGACTCAAGATGGTCAATCAATACGATTTGAAGAATCAGATGTTCGAGAAATGGGTAGAAATGCTGCAGGAGTGCGAGTTATCAAGCTTACAAAAGATGATGCAGTGATTAGTGCTGATATTGTTTCAAAAGATGCAAAAAATCCAACTCTATTCGTAATGGGCTCAAATGGTTATGGAAAAAAGACTAAGCTTGATGAATACAAGGTTCAAAACCGCGGTGGTTCTGGAATTCTTACTATGAATGTTACTGATAAGACTGGTCCGCTTATTGCTGCAAAGGTAGTAACTGATGATATTGAAGAAATGGTTGCTATGTCAAAGAAAAGCCAAGTCATCCGTGTTGATCTCAAAGAGATTCCAACTCTCGGTCGTTCGACTCAGGGTGTGCGTGTTATGAAACTTCGAGATGGGGATTCCTTGGCTTCACTCATTTGTCTATAGCAGGGTATAATTCTGTGTTATAATATTTGTATGTTCTCCGACCCTCAAAAAAATATTGCAGAACTTGGAATAAATGATGGTATGAAAGTTGTCGATCTCGGGGCTGGCTCAGGTTTCTATGCTCTTGAAGCAGCAAAAAAGGCCGGATCTCGAGGCATGGTTTATGCTGTAGATGTTCAGCAGGATTTGCTGAATAAAATAAAGAATTCCGCGGGAACTATGGGTTTGCATAATATTGAAATAGTTTGGGGTAATATTGAAAAAATAGGAGGAACGAAACTTCGTGAGGCTTTTGCTGATAGAATTATCCTTTCAAATACGTTGTTTCAAATTGCTCCTGAAGATAGAGATAATCTCGCGCTTGAAGCAAAACGCCTTTTGAAATCTGGAGGAAAACTACTGGTGGTTGATTGGGATGCTGGCAGTCCTTTGAGTCCTAAAACCCTTGTCACAAGAATAGCTACTGAAGGAATTTTTCAAAAAGCTGGTTTTACTGTAGACAAGAGTTTTGATGCAGGTGACCATCATTATGGTATTATATTTAAAAAACAATGAGTAAATTTCAAGTAATCCTCACTACAATATTCGTCATCTGTATAATTGCAGGAGTAGTCGCTTTTGCTACATACAAGGGTAGTACGAGTCAAACAGCATTGCCAGCTGTTACTATTTGGGGAACATTCCCATCTTCACTATTTAATGAATATGTTGCTAAGGTTAATATCAATAGATCCGAAGCTCTGAAAATCACCTATCTTCAAATACCAGAAACAAGTTTCGATAGAACTTTTATAGAAGCACTTGCTCGCGGACAAGGCCCAGACGCTATTTTGATTCCTCAAGATCTGCTTCATAAGCATGAAGATAAAGTCATTCCAATTCCTTATACCTCATTAACACAAAGAGATTTTCAGAATACTTTTATCAAACAAGCCGAGCTTTACTTAGGTGCTCATGGAACTTTAGCTGTACCTTTTGTTGTTGATCCTCTTGTCATGTATTGGAACAGAGATAGCTTCACTAATGCTGGAATTGCAAATCCGCCGAAATTCTGGGATGAATTTATAGGATCATTGGATGCAAAACTTACTGTAAAAGATGTCAATTCAAATATTCGTAAAAGTGCGATCGCACTCGGAGAATTCAATAATATTTCACATGCTCGAGAAATTCTCGGAACCCTCTTCTTACAATCAGGAAATCCTGTAACCTATCGTGACCCATCGACATCTGCTGTTATAAGTGCGCTCGGAAGTGGAAATTATGTCGGTATTACGACATCATTATCAGCTTTGAATTTCTTCACTCAATTTTCAGATCCAACAAATGCGAATTATTCCTGGAATCGTTCTCTGCCAAATTCACGAAGCTCATTTCTCTCAGGAAATCTTGCAACATATTTCGGTTTTGCCTCAGAAATTAATGATTTGAGGAATAAGAATCCGAATATTGATTTTGACGTTGCTCCATTACCTCAAGCTCGCAAAGGAGCAAACAGAGCGACCTTCGGACTCATGTATGGTTTTTCAATAGCACGAAGTACTGCTAATGCAAGTGCGATATTTACAGTGATCAGCGCATTATTGGATCCAACAGCTCTTACAAGTATGGTCAATCTTTCATATTTGCCACCGGTTCGTCGAGATATGATTTCTAAGGGTTCAACTGATCCATATCTTTCAATATTCTATGATTCAGCACTTATTTCAAAGGGTTGGCTTGATACGAGTAAAACAGAATCAAATAGAATTTTCCAGGGAATCGTAGAAGCTGTAACAAGTGGACGTAAAAATCCAACTGATGCCCTTCAATCTGGCAGTGATGAATTTGATATTTCTCTCAAAAATATATGAAAAAACTAGCTTTAGTATTTTTAATAACTTTCTCACTTTTACCAAATTTTTCTTTGGCAGCTACGACGACAAACAAAGTCAATACCGAATTGAGTTATAAAGACAGCTTTGTCCAATGTGATGGCGTCAAATCAGAAAACGAACCCAATCGCCAGAATGTTTGTAATTTTGTTGGTTTAATAAATTCAGTCAAATACATCATCAATTGGGCATTCGCTATTTCAATACCTGTAATTATCGGCTTGCTGGCGTGGTCTGGCTTATTGCACATGACAGGAAAGCAAGCGAATATAGAGAAATCATACAAAATAATGCAAAATGCGGTGTTCGGTTTTATTATAATGATTACTGCATGGTTTATCGTTACGACACTATTGAAATGGGTATTGAAGCCGGAATTTTCGGGAGTGGTGAATACATTAGTAGAAACACAAAAATAATATGAAAAAAATAATTTTAGCGCTGATGGTTTTCGGAATATTGATCGTAGGAAATATCACTTTTGCTCAGACAACTCCCGATGGAGGTAACGGCGGTATAAAGATGGATGGAGGTAATGGTGGTCAGCCAGCGGAATCTACCAAATTACAAAATCCACTCAAGGCAGATAATGTTCAACAGGTTATATTGCTTGCTGTGAATGTGGCTATTTATGTCGGAGTCTCATTTGCAATACTCGCAATCATTTTTGTTGGTTTCAAATTTGTCTTTGCACAGGGAAATGAGGCTAAACTCAAGGAAGCAAAATTCTGGCTTCTCTATATTATTATTGGCTTGGCTATTCTGATCAGTGCTAAGGTGATAGTAGAAATAGTGGCGAATACTCTTGTGAAATCAGGGGTAGTCAATGAGGATGTTTTTAAATTACCAAAATAAATATTAATATTATGAAAAAAACAATACTTAAAATTGGAATCACATTAGGG
>JAYTHA010000005.1:0-1803 GCA_043732935.1 Candidatus Tayloriibacteriota bacterium | reverse complement strand
TATTGAAAAGATCGATGTTAGCAGAAAGGCCATCTTGTGGTCGCCAGTGATGGCATAACCCTCCTGTGTAATCGTCAGATGACAATTATCTATGTGTCTATGATACCGTAAACCTTGTATGTACCGTCGCCGACCCTATTATTTATCTTTTTGGGTGACATTGGCCTCAAACAGGTCCAGGTTCCTAAGGTTTATTGGTGCAGTGCAAACTGGAAGTATCTTCACTTGCAGTAACATTTGCACACTCAATTTCGTGCACTTGCTGTAGGTGCCTGCATGAGCTGATGGAGTAGAGTGTTCTGAAGTGATGGGAGCGAAGGATATTTCAAAATCGTTGATTTGATCAAAATATACTGCTAATCTTCAAGGTGACCAGTAATCCTGAAAATTGCAGTCATTGACGAGATTCCAGCCATATTCAAGCGAATATCTCCATTTCGATATCATTTCCTGGTCTTATCAAGTATTGTGAACTGCTTTTGAGTTAGAGCGACAACTTTCTCTCCTTTTATCTCAATCAAAACGCCTCTCAAAAAGGTCACCATCAATTATCCGTAGATGACATCCATATCGGTCGAGTTCTGTGCCTACTCTGTCGCGATCGCACTCGAATGTCATCCTATTCATCCAATGAATAAGAAATGGTGCATTGAATCTCTGGTGGAGGAGTTGAAAGAGATAGAACATTCGGAGCATCGCAACTTTCATATTGACCTCTTGGCGCTTCATCAAGGCCTGATCATTTTTAGGAAGCCTATCCAGCGATTAGGTCATCAAATTATACCTATGAGTGCTGGACATAATCATTTTCGAACTGCTGCCTTTATGGACCTAGAAGCAAAGGCGAGAGGTTCAGACATTATCTTCTCAAGTCTGGACCCAAATGTCTCCATGACTCAAGATGAATTGATTGCTGCGATTGGTAAAACGGCTAATATTCTTTTAAAAAGGACTTTCAGTGTTACATCAAAATACTCATCTATAAGTGAGATATGTGGAGACTTATGGCTAAATCAATTACGAGAAAGCAGTGTAATAACAACAGGCTCAAAGCGTAGAAAACTAGGGAACGAACTCGGGGGTAGACAGCTTATTCGTTTAGGCCATCAAGTGAGAGAGTATATAACAGAAAACATCTGTGTTGAAAATGAGTCACCTTTTTCCTATATTTCAGCAGCAGTGAAACTCTCTGTATCCAAAAATATAGAGAACCTCGATTCTATACGGAAAAGTATCTTCGATGACGACATTCTCGAAGAAGAAGAAGATTCAGCACAGATCTTGTCCCATTCCTCTGTGGTAGATGGCCTTCTCGATTTTCCTAAGCAATATATCAAGTTCAGTTGTCATGAGAAAGAGAAAGTTATATCCCTGTTTGATGTTATTGCTGCGGCTAGAGCTGAGATTGATGGTGAAAAGTATCGCACTGATGACAGTTTTAATGCTATCATCACGAAAAAAGCATTAAGTAAACGAGCTCACTATTCTGAATTGCTGCCAACATCAATTATGCGGTGGAGTAAAAATAGGGAAGATGTGAAAAAAGAAACTGGTAGAAAAATATCAACTGAATTTGAGGCAGACGTTTGGGGTAAACTGATGATTTGTGAATTCGAGAAAACAATTGTAAGTCCCATTTAATTTGTGTATTTTTAATCATTCTTTTTCATCACAACATTCTAATTATGACGTTTATGTTATAATTATTCATTTATGATTATTTATATTTAATATCATACAAAAGTGACTAAATAACAAAACTAACATTATTGCTATCACACTCATCATAGGTGGATGGGGAGA
>JAYTHA010000004.1:0-7387 GCA_043732935.1 Candidatus Tayloriibacteriota bacterium | reverse complement strand
CTTATCGCATCTGAAAACTATGTTTCAAAAGATGTGTTAAAGGCTCTTGGTTCAGAATTAACAAATAAATATGCAGAAGGGTATCCAGGAAAAAGATATTATGGTGGTAATGAAATAATTGATCAAATTGAGTCGCTTGCTATGGAGCGGGCACTGAGTCTTTTTAATCTCAAGTCAGATGCTTGGAATGTTAATGTTCAGGCACTTTCTGGTTCTCCAGCCAATCTCGCTGTATACGTCGCTCTAGTGCCTCCTGGAGGGAAGATAATGGGCATGTCCTTGGATCAAGGAGGGCATTTAACACATGGTCATAAGGTTTCTGCGACCGGAAAATTCTGGGTCCAGGTTCCATACGGGGTTGATAAAAATACCGAAGTTTTAAATTATGATGAACTAAAAGAAATAGCTTCACGAGAAAAGCCATCAATTATTGTTGGGGGATATACTGCATATCCACGACAAATTGATTTTAAAAAGTTGCGTGAAGTTGCTGATGCGTGTGGGGCATTGCTTATGATAGACATGTCGCACATAGCAGGACTTGTAGCTGGTAAGGTATATCCATCCCCATTTGAATATGCTGATATTGTTACGACAACTGTTCATAAGACTCTCCGTGGTCCACGAAGTGCTCTTATTTTTTCAAAGAATGATTCACGCGAACTCGGAAAGAAAATCGATAAGGCGGTATTTCCAGGATTGCAGGGTGGTCCTCATGAAAATCAAATCGCCGCAGTTGCAGTCGCCCTTCAAGAAGCATCAACTCCAGCTTTTAAAAAATATGCTGAACAAATAAAAAAGAATGCCAAGGTTCTAGCTGATGAACTCATGAATAAAGGCTGGAGAATAATTTCCGGAGGGACTGATAGCCATTTAATACTTGTAGATACTTGGATGGATGGAAAGGGAATCTCAGGAAAGGACGCAGGAGATAGGCTTGAAAAGGAGGGGATTATTGTAAATAAGAATGCGATACCATTCGATACACGACCGCCAACTGATCCATCTGGTATTCGTCTTGGAACTGCTGCAGAAACTACTCGAGGAAAGAAAGAAAAAGATATGAAGAAAATCGCCGAGCGAATCAATGCGATTCTGAGGAAATAAAAAGTTTTTATTTTTGAATTTTTGAGAATAAAAAAACCGTGTCGCGTTCCCCACACTGGATGTAGGATGGGGTACGACACGGCTCGATTTCCGTAGGAGGCAGCGATTTCTCGCGCCAGTTACTGTAAAGGTTTAGCGCCCGCCTTAGGACAGTCCTACTTCAGTTCCAATGAGGAGTATAACAGAGATTAAAAATATGTCAACTTTTACCACATATTGTAATTTTAATGTTACAATAATCACATGATAGAAATACTGAAAAAAGCCCTGATACAAGCCATAGAAAAGCAAGGTATAGAAAATCCAACTACTAATCTTGAACACCCAGAGGACAATACTTTTGGAGATTTTTCAACTAATATCGCTCTTGCATACTCAAAACAGCTTAAAGTGAGCCCGAAAGTTCTTGCCGAAAAAATCGTAGAGGATTTAAAAGATCAGAAAATAGAAAATGTTATTGGAATAGAGATTGCGGGTCCCGGGTTTATAAATTTCAAAGTGTCGGATGAATATTTTGCGCAAGAGATTATGAAAGTTTCGAAAGATTTAGAAAATTTTGGAAAGATTTCTACTGACAAGGGTAAGAAGGTGATGGTGGAATATACCGATCCGAATCCATTTAAAATCTTTCATATCGGTCACCTTATGGCGAATACGATCGGGGAATCTATTTCAAGAATTGTTGAATTTTCTGGGGCAGAAGTGATCAGAGCTTGTTATCAAGGCGATGTTGGTCTTCATGTAGCAAAAACTGTTTGGGCAGTTTTGAAAGACGGCACAAAAGAGGTATCGATGAAATATTTGGGTGATATGTATGTATTCGGCACTGAAAAATATGAGACTGATGAGATTGCAAAGACAGAGATAATTGAAATAAATAAGAAAATATTCGATAAGTCAGATAAAAAAATAAATGTAATATACGATTCTGGCAAAAAAATAAGTTTTGAATACTTTGATGAGATGTATGCGAAACTTGGAACTAAATTTTATATCTTTTTTCTTGAAAGTGAGGTTGCCGATGATGGTATAAAGATTGTAAAAGAATTTTTGAAAAAAGGAATATTCGAAATAAGTGAAGGCGCGACGATATTCCCAGGGGAGAAGTATGGCGAACATACTCGAGTTTTCTTGAATTCTCAGGGATTGCCGACATATGAAGCCAAAGAACTCGGCTTAACTCAAAAGAAGTTTGAATTATATCCAGAATTATCTGAATCGATAGTTGTTACTGCCAACGAACAAAACGCATATTTCAAAGTTATTCTTTCTGCAGTCAAAGTAATTTTTCCAGACATCGCTTCCAAGATGAGGCATATAAGCCATGGTTTACTCCGTCCCGCATCAGGTAAAATGTCATCACGAAAGGGTAATGTTGTTTCTGCTGATGATTTGATTGGGGAATTCGAATCTCTCGTCGAGGAAAAATTAAAAGATAGAGATTTTGAGAAACAAGAACACGATGAAATTCGCAGAAGCGTTGCTATCGCAGGACTCAAATATACAGTGCTCCGTCAGGCAATAGGAGGAGATATTATTTATGATCCAACAAAGGCTATTTCATTTGAAGGGGATTCCGGTCCGTATCTTCAATATGCTTGCGTTCGTGCCCAAACAATTCTTTCGAAAGCCGGTGAAATCAGCGGAAGAGTGAAATTACCGGAAAAAGTTGAAATACTCGAAAAACTATTGCTCAGATTCCCAGAAGTGGTTGAACGAGCTCGTCTCGAATATGCTCCGCATCATATCGTCACGTATCTGACCGAGCTTGCTTCAGCCTTCAATTCATACTACGCGAATCATAAAATTATTGAATCGCCATATCGCCTTGCTCTAACAAAAGTCTTCGCTCAAACTATGAAGAACGGTCTGTGGATATTAGGTATAAAAGTTCCAGAGAAGATGTAAAAAGCAAAATCCCGCCAGAGCGGGATTGCTTAAGATTCTTATATGATCTTCACTTAATGTCCACTATCTCACCAGTGATAGAAGTATAATCGAATAAGAAGTCAAAGTCAAATTGTTGTATTTTGTGGAGCGGACGGGAATCGAACCCGCAATCCACTACTGGTGAGATAGTGAACGAAGACCACTTCCCGCCCCACCGGAAGATTTTATTCTTCCGTGATGGGAAGCATATCAGACCGAGATAAAGAAATTATCAAGATGGAATAAAGAAACGATAAAGATTTTATTTATGCTATAGAAAGTGCTAGAATGTAAACCTATATGGAAGCAGAAAAACCAGTACAAAAGAGCAAGGTAGCTGAAACAGAAGAGAAAATACTGGCTTTTTGGGAAAAGAATGACATTTTCAAAAAATCATTAGAACAGCCTTCTCCGAAGGGTAATTTTGTTTTTTATGATGGACCCCCATTTGCAACAGGTGAACCACACTATGGACACGTTGTTCCTGGAACAATAAAAGATATCATTCCTCGATACAAGACGATGCGCGGATACAATGTCCGTCGTCGTTGGGGCTGGGATTGTCATGGTTTGCCCGTAGAAAATATTGTTGAAAAGGAGCTCAAGCTTGCTTCAAAGAAGGATATTCTTGATTATGGAATCGGTAAATTTAATGCAATGGCACAAGAAAGTGTTATGCGCTATGCAGATGATTGGAGAAGGATAATTCCTCGTCTCGGACGTTGGGTTGATATGGAGGATGATTATCGAACAATGGATGCAAGCTATACAGAGTCCGTATGGTGGGCTTTTTCTGAACTTCATAAAAAAGGATTAATTTATGAAGGATTCAAATCAATGAATCTCTGTCCTCGTTGTGAGACAACACTTTCAAACTTTGAGGTGAGTCAGGGCTATAAAGATATAACTGATATTTCTGTATTTGTGAAATTTGAATTAAGGGATGAGCCCAGAACTTTTGTTTTGGCTTGGACAACAACTCCTTGGACACTTCCAGGAAATGTTGCACTCGCAATAAATCCAGGAATTAAATATGTAAAAGTAGAAATAAATAATGAAAAATTAATCCTAGCCCAATCAAGACTTTCTACAATAAAAACTGAATATAAACTTTTGGAAGAGTTCGAAGGAAAAACTCTTATTGGTAAATCATATAAACCCGTTTTCCCTTACTACTTAAATGATACAAAATTAAAAAACCGCGAGAATGGTTGGAAAATCTATGGCGCCGACTTCGTAACTACTGAAGATGGTACTGGAGTAGTTCATATTGCTCCTGCTTTTGGCGCAGATGATTATGATCTATCTTTGAAATACAATCTTCCTTTCGTTCAGCATGTGACCACAAGCGGAGTTTTTAAGCCTGAAGTAACAGATTTTGCAGGCCAGCATGTGAAGCCAAAGGATTTTCCAGAAGAAAAAGATGCTCATCAAAAAGCAGATATAGAAATCATTAAATATCTTGCAAAGAATGGAACACTTTTTGCAAAAGAAAAATTAATTCATTCGTATCCGCATTGTTGGCGATGTGATACTCCACTTTTAAATTACGCTTCTTCATCATGGTTTGTAAAAGTAACTGATATTCGCGACAAACTTGTGTCTGAAAATAAGAGAGTAAAATGGGTTCCGCCTGAAATAGGTGAGGGTAGATTCGGCAATTGGCTTCTCGGCGCTCGAGATTGGGCTATTTCACGTTCTCGTTTTTGGGGTGCTCCTTTGCCAGTATGGAGAGAAGATACAACCGATGAATGTATCATACTCTCTTCTGTCGATGATTTAAAAAAATACAGTAAGGCGAAGAATACCTATTACGTTGTCCGCCATGGTGAGTCTGAGAACAATGCTCTTGGAATAATGAGTACTCATCCTGCAAATCAACATCATTTGACTGAAAAGGGTAAAAAACAAGTTAAAGAAGCTTCTGCTCAGCTTAAAAAGTTAGGAAAAATTGATATTGTAATCTCATCTCCATTTATACGAACACAAGAGACTGCTGGGATACTCGCAGATGGAATAGGGTACGATAAAGCACATATCGAAATTGATTCAAGATTATCAGAGTGGAATATGGGTATTTGGGATGGTAGGTCTATTGAAGATTTTTCAAAAGCATTTCCTCATTCGGTTTTGAGATTTGAAAAAGTCCCAGAAGGTAGTGGGGAAACTTACGCATCTGTTAAGAAACGTGTTGGAGATTTTGTTTATGATATGGAATCAAAATATGAAGGGAAAACTATTTTAATTGTCACTCATGAAGCACCGGCCTTTCTTATGATTGCTGTATCAAAAGGATTGAATCGTAAGCAGAGCATAGAATTACGCGGAAATGGCGATCTTATAAAAAATGCTGAATTAGTTAAACTTGATTTCCATCCCTTGCCGCATAATGCAGAATTTGAACTCGATCTTCATAGGCCATTTATTGATGATATAAAGCTCGTTTCTGAAAAGGGCAATAAGCTTACACGAGTTCCTGAAGTTTTCGACTGCTGGTTTGAATCTGGTTCAATGCCGTTCGGTGAAGCGCATTATCCATTCAATAAAAATGATTTCAATCCGAAGCCAGGTCCATTTACAAAAATTCTTGGAAGAACAAAGGGATATCCTGCAGATTTTATTGCAGAAGGACTAGATCAAACTCGTGGCTGGTTCTATTCAATGATTGTTCTTGGTACAGCACTTTTCGGCAAGACTCCATACAAGAGAGTTGTAGTGAACGGTCTTGTTCTCGCTGAAGACGGACGAAAAATGGCAAAGCGTGAGAAAAATTATCCTGATCTTATGCTCATAGTAAATAAATATGGTGCTGATGCACTACGATATTTCCTCATGGCATCTCCTGTCGTGCATGGACAAGATTTTGCTTTTTCAGAAAAAGGAGTTGATGAAGTGGTAAAGAAGCATATCGGTCGTTTGAATAATGTTGTTACTTTCTATGAGATATATGCGACCGAAGGAGTTAAGGATGTTATTAGCAAAGATCCACTCGATATATGGATATCAGCTCGTCTCACAGAACTCACAAAAGAGGTTACTGATAATCTTGAAAAGTACGCAATAGATAAGGCAATACGACCGTTTGCAGATTTTATTGACGATCTTTCAACGTGGTATCTTCGCCGTTCTCGAGATCGCTTTAAGAGTGAGAATATTGATGAAAGAAATATGGCGCTTTCAACGATACGAACCGTGCTTATTACTTTTGTTAAATTACTTGCTCCGTTTATGCCATTCGTATCTGAAGATATTTATTTACGTCTCAAAGGTGAAAAGGAAAGTGTACACTTGGAATTTTGGCCAGCTTTGAAAAAGTTTGATAAGAAAGTACTTGAATCAATGAAAGAAGCTCGAAAGATAAGTTCCCTCGGCCTTGAAGCTCGTATGAAAGCAAAGATAAATGTCCGTCAACCTCTCGCAAAACTTTCTGTAAAAGGTGCAGTTCCTTTGAATTTAATTGAATTGATTAAAGATGAAGTCAATGTAAAGGAAGTAATTTCTGATGAAACTCTTACTGAAGAAGTAGTTTTGGATGTGAACATGACTCCAGAACTTAAAGAAGAGGGAACAGTGCGCGAATTTATCCGTGCGATACAAGAATTGAGAAAAGAAAAAGGATTAACAATACAAGACAGAGCAATCCTTACTGTAGATGCAGAAAAAACTGTAACTGATTTGATTGAAAAAAATAAAAACACTATTTCCAGTGTGACTTTGCTTAAAGATATTAAATTTGGAACTGTTGAAGGAGAGGTAGTAAAAGTTGCTGAGTTCAGTGTTAAATTCAGTATTGAGAAGTAAAAATGAGCCATCACATCTATACAACCCCAGCATTCGTAATACATAGTAGTCCGCATGGCGAATCAGGGAAATTTTTACTGCTTTTTACGAGAGATTTCGGCATGATCGGAGCAACCGCACAGGGAATACGTCTGACTCAATCAAAGCTTCGTTATCATATTCAGGATTTCACCTTCTCTAATATTTCAATTGTTCGCGGGAAAGAAGTATGGAGACTCACTGGTGCACATGAATTGGAGAATAAAATAAAGCCGACATCATTGCATTTGAAAATACTTACGTTATTAAGGCGACTGCTTCATGGGGAAGAGAAAAATGAGGAATTATTTGAAATAGTCGAGAAATTGTTCAAGGCTGAAATAAAAGAAGAAGAGTATGATGCAGTTGAATGTCTGATAGTTCTAAGAGTACTCAACTCACTTGGATATATTTCCAGTAAGGATTTATCTGTTTTTTTGAATACAAATGTAATTGATTCTGATCTCATCGCACTAATAAAAGAACAAAAATCGATGCTTATCAAAGTGATTAACTCAGCTCTCAACGAAAG
>JAYTHA010000003.1:0-1562 GCA_043732935.1 Candidatus Tayloriibacteriota bacterium | reverse complement strand
GAAATCGACTCATTGAAATTGGGGCTAATGATCAGGTCTTTCAGAACAGCACTTTCCCATGCATTTTCGGGACGCTTTGAATTCGATAAAAGTCAAGCTTCAGACAGCACCATATCTGAAGGAGAAAATAAGTTCAAGTACGGTTTTATGATTAAGTTCATGTCAAGCAGTCCCATATTGCCTGCAAGTAAAAACAAGCTAATCAGTAATGTGACAGCATTGTCAGCTGCACTCCTTCTTCATGCGACGAGCTTGCTTAAAGCTGATCCTCCCCTTGCGCTGAAGACAAATTTTCCTGCCAAAAAAATAGTCATTCCTTTAAATATACCAGCCGATAACGTACAATCGTTCCACCGTGAATTGATCGATGAGAAAAATAAGAAGTTGAAAAAGCTCAGATCGTCTCTGTCTTATTTTAGAAACAAAAACTCCACGAATGATAAGTCAATATTGAGCATTGAAACAACATCAGAAGAGTCAGTTGGGGAGAAGTTAATAGACCTTATTACAGAGGCTAATGTTCTAACCGAGGTCATAAATGGAAAGCCTACACTATCTATTGTGACTGGTCTACTATTTTAAGATTTGGTATCAAACTGCGGATGTTCAATGAATAAGTTGCCTATGATCATTTCTGCGGTTCTTACTATGTTCTTTGGGCTTGTTAACACAGATGTGTTTCAAGAACTTATTCGTGCAGCTGACACCTATGCTTTAGCCTCGGAGAGGGCAGCCGAGCTTGTAGTTATCAACGGGCGCCGTCGATTTACCAATAGGGATGACCCTGATGCCATATTAAACGCATTCTTGATTCTAGATGCATCGAACAAAAAGAACAAGGGTTTAGTGGTGAAGCCAATAAATTACGTATCAAAGGATAGTGTGGTTAAATTGGGTGCGTTGAAAATGGATAACACAGGTGAACATTTATACGATAAGATTGCATACCGATTTAGTTCTTCATTCTGAGATTTATTTCATTTTATTTTGATTCCTTGTATTACACTGCAATTCTTTTCATTTTATTCTGTTTGATTTGATTTGATTTCATTCTTTTTTACTTCTCTTTATTATACCTCACTGTATTTCATTCATTCTATTTTGTTTGTTTTCTTTTCTTTTACTTCAACTCTTCTTACTTCACTTCGTCTAATTTCATTTCATTGTTCTAAATCATTCTACTTCATTTTATTCCATTTTACTTCATTTGATCCATACTATTATACTTCACTTCATTTATGCAATCTGTTTCATGTCATTCTTTGTAACTTCTCTTTGATTCATTTCATTTATTTGTTATTTTGTCATTTTATTATTTGAATTTTATTTTTCCTTCTGTTTTATCTTTTATTTTTTATTTTGTTATTATTTCCTAACATATGGAACGAATTTTACTTAATGCTAGTGACTAAAAAAGGTGCGGGAAGCTCAGATCTTACCATTCAAAGTCTTGAGAATGAGCTAGGCGACGGGATTGTGTTCCTATTTGGAGGAATGACTGACGCATTCGTTGCTGCGCAAGATGAAATGGTAACGGTAATGAAGTATATTGATCAGAGGGC
>JAYTHA010000002.1:0-3659 GCA_043732935.1 Candidatus Tayloriibacteriota bacterium | reverse complement strand
GAAACTATTTTTCTTTTTCCTGCGAAACATTTCATAAGTACTGATGAGCAATCAAAGCGAGCTTTTGAAACTATCAAATCAGAGCTCGAAAGTAGACTGAAAGAGCTTGAAAAAGCGGGAAAAATGCTTGAAGCAGAACGTCTCAAAAGAAGAGTAAAATATGATCTCGCTTTGATACGCGAAGTTGGTTATTGCAATGGAATTGAAAACTATTCACGACATTTTTCTGGTAAGAAAGCGGGAGAAGCACCGGATTCTTTACTCGCATATTTTCCTCATAAAGCCGATGGAACTGCTAATTTCTTAACTGTCATAGATGAATCTCATGTGACCGTTCCTCAACTTGGTGGAATGTATGCAGGAGATGCCTCTCGAAAGGAAACTCTCGTAGATTTTGGCTTTCGCTTGCCTTCAGCAAAGGACAATCGTCCAATGAAATTTGAAGAATTCGAAAAGGCTGTTGATCAGGTTATTTATACTACTGCGACTCCGGGAAAATTTGAAAAAGAGCATAGTGAGCAAGTAGTCGAGCAGGTCATTCGTCCAACAGGTCTTATTGATCCGGTTATCGATGTGAAGCCAGTTGCAGAAAAAGGAAAGTATAAGGGACAGATTTTTGATTTTATAGATGAAGCAGAAAAAGTAATTAAAAAAGGAGATCGCGTTATTGCTACTACTTTGACGAAGAAAATGGCAGAGGATCTCAGTGAATTTCTTAAGGAAGAGGGAATCAAAGCGGAGTATCTGCATAGTGATATAAAAACGATTGATCGTATTACTATTCTTACTGAATTCCGCCGAGGAAAATTCGATGTGCTTGTCGGAGTGAATCTTCTTCGGGAAGGTCTCGATCTTCCCGAAGTATCTCTTATTGGAATTCTTGATGCTGATAAGGCTGGATTTTTGCGTTCTGAAACCTCTCTCATTCAAATCATTGGTCGCGCTGCACGAAATGTGAATGGACGTGTGATTCTTTATGCCGATGTGATGAATGATGCACTCAAGTATGCAATTAAAGAAACAGAACGAAGAAGAAAAATTCAAACAGATTACAATACGAAACACGGGATTACCCCAAAAACGATTATTAAGAAAATTCAGGATATTACGGATCATTTACGAAGTGAACATGATAAGGCAGTAAGCGAGCTTATGAGAATAGATGAAGAATTGCTCGTAAAAGACCCAAATAAACTAATGAAAATGAAAGAGGCTGAAATGATTGAAGCAGTAAAGGTGCTTGATTTCGAAACAGCCGCGTTGATACGTGATGAGATTGCTATGTTACAGAAAAAGATGGTAAAATAGTTGTATGAAAGAAAAAATTCTTATTGCACTTAGTGACACAAATCTCGCAACAACATCAGCACAAAGTTTTAAAAAAGCTGGTTATACCTTTGAGATAGTGCAGAATGGAAAAGATGTTATGAATAAGATGAAGATTTTCAAGCCAGACATTCTTATTGTTGACACTGTTCTTCCAGGAAAAAGCGGTTATGATATTTTGAATGAAAAAAGTTTCGATAGGGAAGTCACTAAGATTCCTGTGATTATCGTCTCCAATTCTGGATCGCCGATACAAATGAGACAAATTCCTTCAACTCCAATGATTAAGGATTATATAGTCAAGTCTCATGTTGAACCTGATGAAATTCTTGAAAAGATAAATAAAGTTTTTGGACGAGGACCAATTACAGAAAATAATTCTACAAAGCCTACTTCGATCGGGAATGGCAAGAAAATCCTATGGGTAGAGGATGACAAGCTTCTTAGTACTATTTTATCAAAAAAGTTCGGCGATACTGGTTATAAACTCTTGAAAGCCAGCCGAGGTGAAGAAGTATTCAAATTTCTTGAAACTGAGGTGCCGGATATTATTGTTCTCGATCTTCTTTTGCCAGAAATGAGCGGATTTGATATTTTACAAAAAATAAAAATGAATGAAAGTCTGCGAAAGATTCCTGTAATCATGCTTTCGAATATGAGCAAGCAAAGTGACCTTGATAAGGCCAAGTTTCTCGGTGCTAATAAATTTATCGTGAAAGCAGCTGTTTCTCTTGATGAAATTATACGTGAAGTCGAAATTCTGACCCGAAGATAGTATCTAAGACGAGTCTATTTACCTATCTTGTGTATCCTGATATAGTTACTGGTCATGGTAAAAAAGAAGCATACAACTGAACGTGGCGATGAGAAAATCATCGTAAGGGGAGCTCGAACTCACAATCTCAAGAATATTACTGTTGAGATGCCCCGCAACAAAATGATAGCAATTACAGGACTTTCTGGTTCTGGGAAGTCTTCACTTGCATTCGACACTATTTTTGCTGAAGGACAAAGACGCTATGTAGAGTCTCTTTCTTCATATGCTCGCCAATTTCTGAAGCAAATGCAAAAGCCTGATGTCGATGAGATCATCGGTCTTTCTCCTGCTATTTCAATTGATCAGAAAAGCCGTTCCAATAATCCTCGTTCAACTGTCGCTACTATTACAGAAATTTATGACTATCTACGAATTCTTTTTGCTCGAGTAGGGAAGCCTCACTGTCTGACATGTGGTCGTGAAATCCATCGTATTTCAAAAGAAGAGATTCTTGAAACAATTATCAAGCAAGTTTCAACTCATACGCGTAACAGTAAGAAAGTTATGGGAGTGAGCGTTGATGATCAAAAGGTACGAGTGTATGCTCCAGTTGTCGTTGGTCGCAAAGGTGAATACTATCAATTACTCTATGATTTACTCGGAAAGGGTTATGATAGGGTAAAAGTTGATGGAAAAGTGATGCGACTTCGCGAGCAGATTATTCTTGATAAGAATAAGAAGCATAGTATTGATGTTCTTGTTGATGAATTATTCCTCAGCGAATTTTCTGATAAAAAACAAGTTGAAAATGCTCGAGAAAGACTTTCAGAAGCGCTTGAAAAGGCAATTGAAGAAGCTCAAGGGCTTATAAAAATTGAATTTCCAGATGAGGAAAAACTTATGTCGGTAAAATTCATGTGTCCTTATGATGGATTTTCATATCCAGAAATTGAACCAAGATTATTTTCATTCAATTCTCCTTATGGGGCATGTACGACATGTAATGGTCTCGGCACTAAGGAGTTTTTTAGTAATGAAGTATGTGAAGTTTGCAATGGTGCTCGACTTCGACCAGAAGCGCTTTATGTAAAAATAGATGATAAGAATATCGTAGACACGACTGCGATGTCTATTGAACAAGCACGAGTATTTTTTGAAAAAATAAAACTCACTGAAACTGAGAAGGAAATTGCTAAGGTGATTCTCCGCGAAATAGAATCACGTCTGGAATTTATGGTGAATGTCGGTATTGAATATTTGACCTTAGATCGTCGTGCTCACACGCTTTCTGGCGGAGAAGCACAGCGAATCCGTCTTGCATCACAGCTGGGTTCCGGACTCGTAGGAGCACTCTATGTGCTTGATGAGCCTACAATTGGATTGCATCAGCGCGATAATGACCGGCTGATAAAAACTCTGACAAGTCTCCGTGACTTGGGAAATACAATTGTAGTGGTTGAGCACGATGAGGATACTATGTTCTCATCTGATTATATTATTGATATCGGGCCAGGTGCAGGGGTGCATGGCGGCGAAGTAGTTGTTTCAGGATATCTTGATGAGCTTCTCACTGCCA
>JAYTHA010000001.1:0-1930 GCA_043732935.1 Candidatus Tayloriibacteriota bacterium | reverse complement strand
CTTCATATGAAGGTTAAAGAAAGTCGATTTATCTGATGTTTATGCGTCTGCATACTTCATTCGACAGTTTGTGTAGCTTCACAACACCCGAAAATATAGGCAAGTCGTTATCAATCATGAATTGCATTATTTTTTATTCAATTCTAGAACATCACTTCACTACTTTCATGTCGACTTTCCGTTTCTGCTTCTATTATCTGCCTGCAATAAAAGATTAATATTACTAAAACTGTTGCAAGGAAGAGATGAAAAATCACCCCTACCATGCATTTGAGTGAACTCCTCATCAACTTGACTAACATAACCATTTCTTGTCTTCTTACACTTTTTGTTCCTTTTCTTTGATCCTGAAATTAAATCACTCTTAACGCCATTATCCTCCTCGTCCTCTTCTTCATTGCCATCTTCATCTATTTCGTTGTTCACCTCATCGTTGTCTTTCTCTTCCATAACAAAGTCATCATCGAAGCCACTCTTATTCTCGCCTTCATCCATATCATCCTCTTTTGCATCTCCTACAACTTCTGGGTCCACTCCGATCTTAGCCTTTCCCCCCCCTATTGTTCTTAGCAATTATAGTAAATGCTTTATGCTTCCATCCTTTGTTCAAACCATCATCACATAATGGATATTGATTTATAACAGTGGGTTTTCCTGTATCCTCTCCACAATGATAGCAAGTTTTTTTATGTTGATCCAATAAGTAAACCTACAAATATTCAAAAGATAGATTAGTAATATCCGTAAGCGTAGAAGGCAAAAATAATACAGTGCAATTCAGATTCAGTACTAATGATTTACCTTCTCATCCACTGGATGTAGACAACTTAACGTTAAATTCCCACTGTATGTTGCGCAATATGGTCTAGATATCGGTTTGTCGAAAACAATCAACGAGACTGATTTTCGAGAAAGTCGTTGATCTTCTCCTTGTCGTTTAAGCTTATTTTGGTATTTCCAACAAGAAAAACCGGCCTTGGCTTCCCACAGCTTTTGCAGCGAATCGTGCTGTAAATGTTCTTATCACAACATAAAGTGTGCGGTTTGATCTCAGCACCTCCAACAAAAACAGTAGGAAAAGTGCAGAATGAAAAATGAAAAATGTAAAACGAAAATGAAAAATAAAAAATGACATAGAAAACGAAAAATGATAAATTCTATTACCTTTTGTGTTAACAGGTGGTACATCCCATTTTGATTTAGTTTCGATAGCCATTAAACTTGGTACAAAAGAATCACCAGAACTCTTATGTCCTTGATTGATTCTCTCCTTTGCTAATTTATATGACATATATGGAGCTTGAAGACCTTTATCTTGTGGATTTTTATCAGGACAAGGCATGAAAGCCGATAACGCAAATTCTGATAACGGCTGAGCTGGTCTTTTACATCTAAATGAACACATGGGATGAACGATTCCTGGGTAGCAATTAGGATCCCTTCCAGCTCCAATTTCATCTTTTGCCGTTGTTAACCAACATATTGCCTTAACTTGAAATAGATATGACGATTTTAAGCAATGACTTTCTAAGAAATCATTCATACTATCCTCCTTGGCGTACATTTCTTTCATCTTATTTGACGAGAACACATCCGATTTTGAATAATTAGGACTTGAATACTCCCCTAGAGATAGGCCAAATGAATTTAGAACTTCGACAAATTCCTTCAGCTCAGTATCAGAGGCTATGTAGCCTCTTTCAATATTCCTGTCTGTCCACGTCAAATTCCGGACTAATTTTTGATTTCATTGATACATTAAGTAGAGTTTGTAGTTTTTTTGTCATTGTTACTATTCCTTTCCCTTCATTGAATATGTCATCAATATTTACTTTCAGGTGTGCGACGGCATTATGTGAGATGTCGTCATTTATTAATTGAAGAATCTCGGTGTACTTTTTTAATACCTCAGGGCATTGTACGTCAGCTG